>NZ_WSPP01000058.1:0-45086 GCF_009767705.1 Myroides sp. LoEW2-1
ACAACAAGTACCTGTATAGTTATAATAGGATTATAAAACCAAATGTACAGTTAAAAGCAGGATTATAAACAATAACTGTACAGCTATATTAGGACGAGACAAACACGCTTCGAAATGATTGTGATATGATATCCTAATGTTCCCATAGTGATAGGCTAAAAATGGTGTTTATTAGCCGACCAAATGCCCATCACAAGCCGACCACAAGCCGACCACCCCTATTCAAGCTGTAAAAAGTACCTTTAAAAGTAGTTTTCGAAATACGCCTTTACGCATCAAAATACCTTTACAACAAACACAATAATAAGACGGAGCCAAAACATTCAACAAGTAAAAAAAAGAGAAGAATACAATATAAATTACTTATATTTAATAAGTTATAATTTTCTAAAAAACACAAAAAGCGTTCTTAATGTAGATTAAGCAAGACAACATAAGTTTGGTACTACCTTTGTAATAGATAACAAAACAATAAAAATTATTACCATGAAAAAAATAGCATTATTATTTGTAGCAACATTATTTTCGGTAGCTTCATTTGCACAGACTAAATGGAATGTAGATAACTACCACTCATTTTTAAACTTCTCAGTAAAACACTTAGGAATTTCTTTTGTAGATGGTCGTTTTGACAAATATTCAGGGACTTTTGAAGGAACACCTGAAGATTTAACGAAGGGAGCATTCAAGTTCTCAGTAGAGATGAATAGTGTGAACACATCTATCGAGATGCGTGACAACCACTTAAAAACGGATGACTTCTTCAACGCAGAAAAGTTCCCTACAATGACTTTTGAAAGTACATCAATCAAAAAAGCGGGAAAAGATCAATACAAATTGGAAGGAAACCTTACTATCAGAGATGTCACAAAAAAAGTAACCTTTGACCTTACTTATGGTGGTTTATTAAAAGATGATGGACAAGGAAATACGAAATTGGGATTCCAAGCTTCTACTACGATTAATCGCTTTGATTTCGGAGTAGCGTACGATCCATCAGGACAAGCGATTGCTAAAGATGTAAAAATCAATGTAAACTTAGAGTTTACTCAAGTAAAATAATCCTTCTTGATATACCAAACTAAACAAAGAGGCTGTGGAGCAAATTTCTCCATAGCCTCTTTTCATATTTTACAGTACAAGCAAACTATTCTGTATAAAGACAAACTGCCACTAAATATATACGTTTTCAACAATAATAATCTTGCAATTCTGTCGTTTACTCTCTTCTCTTATACAATTGGATACTTGGGTTAGCGAAACAGGTTTAAATCGCTTCATAATCCCTAATGCGTTCAACCATTTGAGCAAGCGAATAGATGCTCTCTCTACCCATCGATCTGAATGTGGACGAATTAACAAACTGGGACGAACAATAACTGTTGAATTAAAACGCAAAGTAAAGATTACCCTTTCCAATTGCCCTTTTACTCGGGTATAGAAATTAGTACTCTTGTCATTTGCCCCGATAGAGGATACCATTGCAAACGTTTTAACGCCATTTCCCTTGCAATACTGAGCAAACTGCATCACATAGTCATAATCGATATGCTTTTGCCTTTCCTTACTACCTGCTTGCTTGCGTGTTGTTCCTAAACAGCTATAGGCTATATCACCAGTTATCAGGTGAGCCCACTGATCTATTTCTTCAAAATCGACAATATGCGTAACCAATTTGGGATGTTGAATATCCCACTCACTGCGTATAAAAATATCTACCTCCGTGAAATAATCATCACAGAGTAGCTGTCTAACTAATACTTTGCCGACTGCTCCAGTCGCACCAATAACTAAAGCCTTCATGTTATCTATTTATTTCAATTGTTCAAAAGTAATTAAACGAATCTAATATACTATTAAATATATTCAATATAATCACAATATTACACAATACAAACAAATATTTTAACCTTAACAATTGTCATAATTCAAATATAAACACAAAAGAAAGCCAATTTATACAGAAGTACAAATTGGCTTTAAATATTATTTAATAGTATAAACTATTTACTTTTATGTGGTGCTAACATGTGTTTTGGATCTAAGATCTCATCTAATTTCTCTTTGCTCAATAGATTGTGCTCTAATACTAACTCATAGACTCCTCTGCCAGATTCCAATGCCTCTTTTGCAATCTTTGTACTCGCTTTATATCCAATATAAGGATTCAAAGCAGTTACAATACCTATACTTCCCATCACCAATTCTTTGTTGTGCTCTACGTTAGCCTTAATTCCAACAACACATTTGTCCAATAGTGTGTCCATAGCATTCTCCAACCACATCATAGACTCCATTATGGTATGAGCTAATACGGGTTCCATTACATTTAACTGCAACTGTGCCGCCTCTGAAGCCATCGTAATAGTCATATCATTACCTATCACTTTAAAGCAAACTTGATTCACTACTTCAGGGATAACAGGGTTCACTTTACCAGGCATGATTGAAGACCCCGGCTGCATTGGAGGCAATTGTATTTCGTTTAATCCTGTACGAGGTCCTGACGATAACAGACGCAAATCATTACAGATCTTAGATAGCTTGATAGCTAACTTCTTCAATGATCCTGAGTAAGCGACAAAACCACTCGTATCAGAAGTAGCCTCAACAAGATTCTCTGCCGATACAACCTCTTGTTTCATCAATTCACCTAAATTCTTAGCGCATAACTCAGCATATCCTGGTACAGCATTCAAACCTGTTCCGATGGCTGTAGCTCCCATATTTATCTCTAAAAAGGACTTACTTGCAAAATTTAGCGCTTGTATTTCTTTCTTCAAGGTAAACGCAAAACCTCCAAACTCCTGACCTAAAGTCATAGGTACAGCGTCTTGAAGTTGTGTACGTCCCATCTTGATTATATTCTCAAATTCTTTTGCCTTACTTTCAAAACCTTTAACTAATTTCTCTAAGCTATGTACGACAGTTTTATTCATCTCAAAAACAGCAACCTTAAGTGCAGTTGGATAAGCATCATTGGTAGACTGAGATAAGTTGACATGGTCGTTAGGAGAGCAAAACTGATATTCTCCTTTTTGATGTCCTAAAATTTCTAAAGCGCGATTGGCAATTACTTCATTGGCATTCATGTTTACTGAAGTTCCTGCTCCTCCCTGAATCATATCAATAGGAAACTCCTCTAAAAACTTTCCACTTAAAATCTCTTGACATGCCTCAGCGATAGCTTTATAAATTTTCTCATCTAATACATCTAATTCAAAATTAGTCTTCGCTGCAGCCCATTTAACTTGTGCTAACCCTTTTACAAACTCAGGGTAGTGAGACAATTTACTATTAGATATTTTAAAATTATTTATTGCACGTTGTGACTGAACACCATAATATGCTTCTTGAGGAACTTGTAATTCTCCTAACAAATCACTCTCTACTCTCGTTAAACCCATAGTTAAATAATTTTTAATTAATCACTAATTTACAAAGTATAAATCAAATACTTTATAATTATTCACTTAGTTTTCATCTTTAAATGTACCTGAGACATAATACCACTGATCACCCAACTTCTCAAACAAAGAATTTTCATAGTGTTCGTGTTCTACCCCCTGCTGATCCTTGAAAAAAGCTTTAAATACAACTTGACTTTCCCCACTGGAAACGATTTCTAACTTTAGCCAAACGTTATCTTTAGCCCATTGTAGAATAGCCTTTTTACTGTGCTGATACCTAACCTTAGGATGGGTAGTATCAATAATGTACTTGGCATTAGCCAGCACGTATGCACTGTATCTTGAGCGCATTAACTCAATTGCTGTAGTCGGCTTCTCTTTGGCAGATAAAAATCGCCCACAACAATTCTCATAAGTCATCTCACTGCCGCAATAGCACAATTTACTCTCTGTCATATTCTTTACTTCTTAATGCTGTTAACAATCTTTAGATACTTAGCATATAAGACAACTTCATCATCTGTTTGTGCTTCATCTATCCCTTGTTTTATACTGAAAACTAATTCTTCTATCTTCTCGGATAAATCAAGCTTATCGTTCTCTTTCGCCACTTTCATCAATACGATTATTTCACGTTGTATTCTCTCTTGCTTTGTCATTGAATATTCTTTAAAGGACAAAGATATTCGCTAAAAACTCATTTGAGAAATTCTATTTTATTATTTTCATAGATCATTAATATTCAGACAGATAAACCTAATTGAGAACTTAATCAACTTACTATTTCCTAAGTGTTGTATGGCCTGCAATACACTTTTGCTAAAAAATGAGATAATCTTGTGTACAATCTGTAGATGTGCCTTACCCATAACCAACCAGCACAAAATAGCAAACAATCAGTCTATGGGAAAATTCTATGGTCGGGTAAAAATAGAAATGGCTTGTAGTTTTCTATACTATAAAAAAGGAACAGCTACTCAAAATATACTTCACAATCTGAAGTATAACAACCACCCTGAAATTAGTTACTTCCTTGGTAATCTATATGCACAGCAATTGAAGGAAACCACAATATTAGATACAGTCGATGAAATAATCGCTGTACCTCTCCACAAATCTAAACAAAGAAAGAGGGGGTACAACCAAGTAGAGGGATTTGCCAAAGCACTGGCCGATAATTTTCACATCCCTATCAATGAGAAATTATTAATCAAAAGTAAGAGAGGTAAATCTCAAGCCAAAAAAGGGCTATTTGATCGGTTAAAAACAAAAGAGGCAGAATTTGTGCTCTGTCCGAAAGCAGACAAACAAGCAAAACACTTCTTGCTATTAGATGATATCCTAACAACAGGCAGCACATTAGAAAAATGCGCTAAACAACTGCTCAATATACCGCATTCAAAAGTAACAATACTCTGTTTAGCAATGTCTACAAAAAGTTTTTAATTACAGATACTTTCGAAGTAAAAAATATAATCGTTAATTTGCTTTTTAAAATAGAGTTATGTCGAAGTTTCGAATATATTTTATCACATGTTTACTTGTACTATGCGTAGTTAGTTTGACTAACTGTGCGAAGCGCGGTTATATAACTGGTGGTCCTCAAGATACCATTCCTCCAGTAGTACTAAAAAGTACTCCTAAGAACTTTACTACAAACTTCAAAGGAGATCTAATAACTATTGATTTTGATGAGTTTATCAAAGTAAATAAGTTAAATCAAAACTTGATTATTTCACCACCTATGGAAAATGATCCAGAGGTAACACCTATGGGAAATGCCAAACGAGTGATCACGATTAAATTGCGAGACACTCTAAAGGAAAATACGACATACAGTTTTAACTTTGGCGATGCTATTGTAGATAATAACGAAGGCAATATCTTAAAACAATTTAAGTATATATTCTCTACAGGAGATTTTATCGATTCTTTAAAACTAAGTGGAAAAATATCAAGTGCTAATCAATTAAAAGCAGACAATTTTGTCAATGTCATGCTTTATGATGCACGAACTTTTACAGACTCTACTGTTTACAAGCAAAAACCACTTTATGTCACTAATACTTTAGATAGTTTAACTGATTTTACAATTGAGAATATCAAAGAAGGAACGTACTATCTTATAGCGTTAAAAGACAAGAACAACAATTATAAATTTGACCCAAAACAAGATAAAATCGCTTTTGTCAAAGATTCGATTACTATACCAACCGATCAGACTTATAATCTTGTCTTATTTAAATCACAGGAAAATTTAGAGGTTAATAGACCTTCTCAAATATCGCAAAACAAGTGGTATCTACCCTATTTTGGAGATATAAAAGATGCGGAACTAACCGTATCAAAAAACGATAGTATCATCAAGAGTACCTATACTCAATTACCGCAAAAAGATTCTCTACAAGTGTGGTTCCCTCAAGTCATTGCGGATTCTCTACACGTAAAAGTTGTAAAAGGAGATTATGACAAAACCTTTACAGTCAAACCAAGAGCAAAGGTAAAAGAAATAGACTCGTTAGCTATCACTGGTACAAATAGTGTCTTGCATTACATCAATGACTTCAAATTAAATACCTCTACACCTGTGGAGTCAATTAACAAGGAGTTGATCACCGTTTTAAACAAAGATTCTGTAGCAATTCCCTTCTCTATTGAGAATAAGAAAATGCAACATGATATCTTACTTAAGTTTGAGAAAGAGGAAAATGGCAATTACTATATTAATTTAATGCCAAAAGCCCTTACTGACTTTTTTGGGACATCTAATGATACATTAAATTACACCGTAAAAACAAATCCTCATACAGATTACGGTAATCTATTCTTAAACTTTACAGGGATAAAGAGATTCCCAATCATAATAGAGTTATTGGATGAGAGAGAGCAACTTGTAGCAAGTCAATATAGCGAAGAAAAGACCGATATTGAGTTCCTTTTACTACAACCGAAAAAATACTATATCCGAGTAATATACGATGATAATAAAAATGGCAAGTGGGATTCAGGATACTATTGGGACAAAAGACAACCCGAAGAAACAATCTACTTCCCTGAGACTATTGATGTAAGAGCCAATTGGGATATACAACAAGATATCAATTTTCAATAAAAAAATAGCCTCAATTAGATTGAGGCTATTTTTTTCTATAAATTACATTATGAATGTTCTAAAATCACTTTAGGTCTATGGAAAATTGATCGGCATCTCTCAGAAACCCAAATCGATCTCTTGCTTTGTTCTGTAAACCTAAGTCTAAACTAACAGTTGCTACTTGTTGACCAACAAGAGGCTCGATTAAATACTTACCCATATAATCAATCACCTGTGAATGCCCTGAATAAACGTTGTTATTCTCATCACTGCCACAACGGTTAACACCTATTACATAACTCATATTCTCAATTGCTCTTGCCTTGATAATAGTATCCCATGCATAAATGCGTTGATCAGGCCAACTTGCCACATAAATCAACAAATCGTATTCTGCTTTACTATTTCGAGCGAATACAGGGAATCTCAAATCATAACATACTAAAGGACAAATTCTCCAACCTTTGTAGTTAACAATAATGCGATTTTGTCCTGCTGTGTAAACCTTCTCCTCACCTGCCAGTGAAAACAAGTGTCGTTTGTCGTAATAATGTAACTCTTTACTTGGTTCAATGAAAAGCAATCGATTGAAGAATTGCTGATTCTCCTTTATGACTACACTTCCAATGATTGCCATATTCTTTTGATTGGCAATCTCTGTTAGATGAGCTAAGAACTCATCCTCCATTGTCATATACACGCGTTCTGGCTGCATAGTAAAACCCGATGTAAACATCTCAGGTAAAACTACTAAGTCAACGTCTTGCTGAATCTCATTTAACTGCTTAATAAATTGTTTTTTATTCTCCTCTACATTTTCCCAAGCCAATGGAGATTGTAACACTGCTACTTTCATAAAATACCTATTAGAACTCCAAAAATAAGCATAATAAATCTTACTTCGCTTTCATGCTGTTTCCACAACAAGGGCAAGTTACTTCAGGATCACAGCCATGCGTATTAAACTCATCCTTTCTCTTCTTCTCTTTACGCTCGGCAAGTTCCTCTGCAAAACCAGAAGATATAATACCTGTCGGCAAGGCAAAAAAGCCTATACCAATCACAGCTAACACACCACCAATCAACTTTCCAAAGATTGTAATGGGATATATATCGCCATATCCCACCGTACAAATAGTAATAACAGACCACCACATAGAATCAGGAATACTCGAAAATGCCTTTGGCTGGAAAGGATTCTCAGCATAATAAATAGCTGTAGAAGCTATCAACAACAAAAAGACAAGCATGAAAGCAGCTATCGCTAACTCACTTGCTTTGCGTTTAAAGACATTTACCACGATAGATAAGGCAGAAACATACTTTGTAATTTTAAACACCCTTAGGAGTCTAAAAACCCGCATCAAACGAATTACACGTAGGTCAAAATGCACGAAGGATAAATAAAAAGGAAGTATAGCCAACAAATCTATTAATTGCATCGAAGTGAACGCATACTTAACCCTACCCAACAAAGGCTTATTAAAACGAGGATCGCAAGTTATCGACCACATTCTCAAGAAATATTCAACAGAAAAAAATACAACAGAGAATAAATTGAAGTAATAAAAAAAACTGGCATAATCCTCTTTCACTTCAGGTATAGATTCAAATATTAAAGAAAGAGCATTGATCAAGATTAAAATAATGATAGCACCTTGAACAACCTTACTTCCTATTGTCGTAGAATCATTGTTTAATACATCATATACCTTATACTTAAAAGCCATGTACTTTGTAGCTTTCATAAATTAAATTGTAAAAAATAAAATGCAAAAATAAATCATCTCATTTTTTACAATTAAAATAAAAACATAAAAAAAGCAGATATATTTCTATATCTGCTTTCAATTTATGTTTGGAAAAACAATGTTATTTCAAACTTGCTTTTAAGTACTCTCTGTTCATACGAGCGATGTTCTCTAAAGAGATTCCCTTTGGACATTCTACTTCACAAGCACCTGTATTCGTACAGTTACCAAATCCAAGAGCATCCATTTCATTCACCATGTTTAACACGCGTTCAGCAGCCTCTACTTTACCTTGTGGTAACAAAGCAAACTGAGAAACTTTTGCAGATACGAATAACATAGCTGATGAGTTTTTACAAGTAGCTACACATGCCCCACACCCAATACAAGTAGCAGCATCAAATGCACGGTCTGCATCGTGTTTAGGAATAGGTATAGCATTTGCATCTTGTGTATTACCTGATGTATTTACAGATACGAAACCACCTGCGTGTTGAATTTTATCAAAAGCAGTACGGTCAACTACTAAGTCTTTAATCACAGGGAAAGCTTTAGCTCTAAATGGCTCGATATAAATAGTATCACCATCTTTGAACATTCTCATGTGTAACTGACAAGTAGTGATTCCTCTATCTGGTCCATGTGCTTCACCATTAATAAATAAAGAACACATACCACAAATACCTTCACGACAGTCATGGTCGAAAGCTACAGGATCATCACCTTTCTCGATTAACTCGTTGTTTAATACATCAAGCATTTCTAAGAAAGACATATCAGGAGAAACATTGCTGACTTTGTAATCAACCATTTGTCCTTTTTCTTTAGCGTTTTTTTGACGCCATATTTTTAGTGTAAGATTCATTTGCATCGAATTTTTACAATAAGATAAGATCCGAAGATCTTAATCTCAATATTATTTATAACTACGAGTTACCAATTTAATGTTTTCATAAACTAAGTCTTCTTTATGAAGAACAGCTTCTCTTGGGTTACCTTTGTATTCCCAAGCAGCAACATACGCAAAGTTTTCATCATCACGTTTTGCTTCTCCATCCTCAGTTTGGTGTTCTTCACGGAAGTGACCTCCACAAGACTCTTCACGGTGTAAAGCATCTTTAGCGAATAATTCACCTAATTCTAAGAAGTCAGCTACTCTTAAAGCTTTCTCTAACTCTTGGTTAAAACTTTCTGCAGTACCTGAAACTTTCACATTTTTGTAGAAATCTTCTCTCAATTCAGCGATCTCGTCCATTGCTTCAGTTAAACCTTTAGCATTACGAGCCATACCAACTTTATCCCACATAATCTTACCTAATTTCTTGTGGAAGTGGTCTACTGAATGCGTTCCTTTATTGTTCATTAAATGATCAATAATGTCGCGTACATTCTTTTCAGCAGCAGCAAATTCTGGTAAATCTGTTGGAATAGCTCCTGTACGGATGTCATTAGCTAAATAATCTCCGATAGTATAAGGAAGTACAAAGTAACCGTCAGCCAAACCTTGCATTAATGCAGAAGCTCCTAAACGGTTTGCTCCGTGGTCAGAGAAGTTTGCCTCACCTAAGATATAACATCCTTCAATAGTAGACATTAAGTTGTAATCCACCCATAATCCACCCATTGTATAGTGAACAGCAGGATAAATCATCATTGGAGTAGTATATGGATCCTCATCTACGATCTTCTCATACATTTGGAATAAGTTACCATATTTATTCTCTACAACGTCTTTACCTAATTTGTAAACTAACTTAGCATCATTTTCATCTAAGTGTTGGATACGAGCTTGCTCTTTACCATAACGCTCAATAGCAGAAGCGAAATCTAAATAAACAGCTTCACCAGTTGAGTTTACACCATACCCAGCATCACATCTTTCCTTAGCAGCACGAGACGCAACGTCACGAGGTACTAAGTTACCGAATGATGGATATCTTCTTTCTAAGTAGTAATCTCTATCTTCTTCAGCAATCTGAGTTGGTTTTAATTTACCTTCTCTAATCGCAATCGCATCTTCCATTTTCTTAGGAACCCAAATACGTCCATCATTACGCAATGACTCAGACATCAAAGTAAGTTTTGATTGGTGGTCACCAGTAACAGGAATACAAGTTGGGTGAATTTGCGTATAACATGGGTTAGCGAAATATGCTCCACGTTTGTGTGCTTTCCAAGCAGCAGTAACGTTAGAACCCATTGCGTTTGTAGACAAGAAGAAAACGTTTCCATATCCACCTGTACAAATTACTACAGCGTGTGCCGAATGACGTTCAATCTCTCCGTTGATTAAATTACGAGCAATAATTCCTCTTGCTTTACCATCAACAAGTACAATATCTAACATTTCATGACGATTGTACATCTTGATTTTTCCACGTCCAATTTGACGGTTCATTGCAGAGTATGCTCCTAACAACAACTGTTGTCCTGTTTGTCCTTTAGCGTAGAAAGTACGTGATACTTGTACCCCACCAAAAGAACGGTTATCTAAAAGACCTCCGTACTCACGTGCAAAAGGTACACCTTGAGCAACACATTGGTCAATAATATTTTCTGAAACTTCAGCTAAACGGTAAACGTTTGCTTCACGAGCGCGGTAATCTCCACCTTTTACAGTATCATAGAATAATCTGTAAACTGAGTCACCATCTCCTTGGTAGTTTTTTGATGCGTTAATCCCCCCTTGAGCAGCAATAGAGTGCGCACGACGAGGTGAATCTTGGTAACAAAAAGCTTTTACATTATAACCTAATTCAGCTAATGTAGCAGCAGCTGAACCACCAGCTAATCCAGTTCCAACAACGATAACATCAATATTACGTTTGTTTGCTGGGTTAACTAATTTAATATGATTTTTATAATCAGACCATTTTTTATCAAGTGGTCCATTAGGTATTTTAGAATCTAATTTCATAATCAATTTCTTTAGGACTATTTAATAAAATATATATACAAAGGAATGATAGCAAATAATGCAGGTACTAAATAAGCAAATAAATACCCGATTCCCTTAACTACTCCGTTGTATCTTGGATTGTTGATTCCTAAAGACTGGAATGCACTTGCAAAACCATGTGATAAGTGGAATCCAAGAACAATCATTGCTAATACATATCCTATCGTATAGAATATTCCATAACTTGGATCTTTAAAGAACTCAATAGTTATCTTATGTAAATCTTTGTATCCATCAGCTACTTTCAAATCAGTACCAAATTGATAGAACTTCGTTCCCTTCAATTCAACTTGCCCTCTATCTACAGCTTCTACAGGAATATATTGTTCTTGCACTGTTTTATAAACAATTAAAGGCTTTTGTCCTTCCATTTTCACTTCTATAGTTTGCAAAGGCATTTGAGTGAAATGCATTTTAGCCCAGAAGTTAACCATGTGAGTAACAATAAACACTAACAATAAAGTTCCTAATACAGCCATGTTTCTTGAAGAAAATGAGCTATTAGCAGCAGCGTTGTTTTTTGCATATCCAATTGGACGTGCTTTTTTGTTTTGAATAGTTAAAACAATACCATCAATCGCGTGGAATAGGATTGATATATAAGTAACGTAAGATAATACTTTTACTGCTGGATTAGTTGTCATGAATAATGCGTACTCGTTAAATGCAGAAGCATCACCAAATATCAATTGAAGGTTTCCCGCCAAGTGACCAACCAAAAACAAGCATAAAAATAACCCTGTAAGAGCCATCCAATATTTCTTAGCTAAGGACGACTTTAAAAGTGCAGATTTTGCCATAATGTAATTTTAATTGTTTTTCTTGAAAAAATCTCTCAAAAATACAGCTTATTAACGTTATGCACAATGAGCAACACTCTATTTATACTGAGTTTAAACAAACAAAAAATCACTCTAATTTGGCAAATTCAAACCAAACTAAAATGATTTTAAGATATAAAATTATTTTATTAGCAGAATAGTTAAAATGACTTTAAAATATTCGTATGGATAACAATGATAAAGTTAGCCCTGTCTAAATTATCATTTTCAAAATCCCCCACATTATCACTTTCTACCATCGTGATTGTATTTATTCTCTTACCTGGTGAATATTTATTGATATACCAATAAATACCGTCAAAATAGTCGCTGTGGAAAGAACCATTATAATGCACAAACAACTTAGAGTCCAACAAATTCTGACTGATAAAGTACCCCATGGTAGCATCTTTAATCGCTTGTGCTTTTGGGAAGTTATCGTTTGCATGGTCTTTATCGTCAAACATACTCATCATCTTTTTATACCCAGGTAACTCACTATCGTAAGGAAATGGCAAAGGGGCTATCCAAGATTTATCCACCAAACTTAATGTATCTAATGCCTCAACTCCTTGCTTAAATACAATACTCGCATACCTACGAGGTACATTAGTAGCGACAAAGTTTAATTGATTCGCTTTTGCATACTCAATCAAAGGCTTGTAATCAGTCACATAATTATTCCACAATCGCACATCTTCTTTAAACTTACTCTCATCAATCTTTCCTGAAACATAATTACTCACACCAACTTGATTATCTGCCTCAAACATTTCTGCACCTAAGACTAGTTGACGCTTGCTACCTAAATCCTCTGTTACTTTCAGTTGAAGCCAATGCCCTAAAGAGTTGTTGTGAAACTCACCAAACAAAACAACATCTTGTTTTGCCAGTGTTCTAATCATCTTCTTATAAGTTACTTTTTTTCCTTTTGCGTTATAGATCTGATATGGCTGTCCTGATTGCGCAAAACTAATATTGCAAATCAAAACAATTAACCCCAATAATCTCTTCATTGTAATTCTATTAAATTGTGAATAACAAATATATATGCTTTAGAGTAATTTAGACTCAATATAGATAATTAAATTAAAACAATTAACAACCTATAAAAGGCCATACTATTTCAATATACAGATAGACTTCCTACTTTTGCAACGCTAAAAGAACAAGAATGATCCACAAATCACTAACATATAAAAACATTGCACTTTCCTATTGCGAACAAGGACAAGGCGAACCGATAATCTTCTTACATGGATTTCTTGCCACAGCGAATATGTGGGAATACTTTACAAAACACTTTTCAAGAACACACCAGGTATTTTCTGTAGATTTACTGGGACATGGTCAATCTGAATGCCTTGGATACATCCATTCCATGGAAGATATGGCAGACGCGGTGTACGCAATTGTTCAAGAAAATCAATTAGAAAACTTAACAATAGTAGGGCATAGCATGGGCGGATACGTGGCTCTCGCCTTTGGTGAGCTTTATCCTGATATTGTAAACAAAATAATCTTAGTCGCTTCTACTTCAGCTGCTGATAGTGCAGAAAGAAAAGCTAACAGAGATCGCTCCATAAGCATTATCAAAAAAAACAGTGCAACTTTTATTAAAATGGCTTTAAGCAATCTTTTCACAGACGAAAACAGAATAAACCACCACACTGAAATTGACAATGCTATAACACAAGCACTACAACTACCGGTCCAAGGAGTCATTGCAGCCTTAGAAGGTATGAAAGAGAGAACTGACAGAGAAGTTCTCTTGCATTTTGCTCCTTATACCATCAATATGATCTTTGGAGAATATGATACCGTCATGCCCCTTGAAAATACATTACAACAACTACAAGGAACCACCATAGAGCACAGCATAATTAAAGGCGGTCACATGTTACACATAGACAGTAAAGAACTATTACTACAGAGTTTAGATACTTTCATAAACAAAAAAGCAGAGTAAATACTCTGCTTTTTCTATTTCAACTCTTCAATAAAGTTCTTGTCTACACTTAATATCTCAAGCAACAAACCAACTAATTCTTCTTTAAAATAATCCAACGTTTCTTGCGTAATTCGACAATCCACCTCTCTCCCCTCTTTAAATCCGAAAAACAAGAAACCTTCTCTTCTGTTCTTGAAAGAGTATATACCCGCCTCAAACGGCTCAGTAATTCCATTCTTACCATACATTAAAGCATAACTCAACAATTGGATAATCTTATCGTTCTTTAGCTCTAATGCGAAACCATCCCATTGACTTAATCTTACATTAGTCGACTCAACCTTCCCACTCTTATAGTCAATGACGCGAACAACCCCATTGCGCTGTTCAATGCGATCCACATAGCCAAAAAGATTAACCGGGTAAGGCAATCGGTCATCTTCTATAGTTGCCTCAAGCTTGGTCTCCAACTCAAGTAGCCTAATCTCATCACCTTTTTTCAAACTCTCAATCTCCTGATTCAAGAAGTGATACACATTGCGTTTTGCTACCTCGAATGCAAGTAGGTTCTTTCCTTTCTTTTCTTTTTCTTCATTATACTCTTTTTCAAATTGGTCCTGTACCTCCTGATCAGCAATACTCAGCAACTTTTTAATGATATCAACAGACAACAACTCCCCTCTGTAAGGCTTGTATAAGTTCTCCAATGAATTGTGAATAATAGTTCCCAAAGTATTTAACGCAACGCTTTCCTCTACTTCTTCTACTTCGCGAATACCCAAAACCCTTTGCATATAGAACTGGATTGGGTTGCGCAAATAATTAGCTAAAGCAGAAGGTGAAAACCCCTTACCTACAGCAATTTCCCTTAGTCTTTCTTGAAGCAAGACAGACTTTGGAATCTCAATAGGCTCATAAGCTTTATCTGGTAAATCTGCAGAATAAGTAATATACTCTACATGGTGATTTGCACAATGCTCAATTTCCAACTGAGTTAAGAATCTACTCTTTTCTCCTGCATCCATTCCTTCTGATTGAGAATTATAAAGCAGGTAAACATTTTTAGCTCTAAGCAGCAAATGGTAAAAGTGATAACTATAAATAGCATCTTTCTCTTTATATGTTGGTAATCCAAGTTCATACTTAACATCATAAGGAATAAAGGAGTTCTGAGATTTTCCGGCAGGAAACTTACCTTCATTCACTGAAGTCACAATCACCGTATCAAAATCCAAAACACGGCTTTCCAAAACTCCCATTATTTGCAATCCTTCAAGTGGCTCTCCCTCAAAAGAAACTTCAGCCATATCCATTATTTGCTTATACAAGGCGTAAAGTGTGTCAAAACTCTGAATAAAACTATACTTCTCACAATATGAAACTAAACGCATTAACATCTGATAAGCAGCATACAAGAATGTCTTGCTTAAACGCTCGCTTTTCTCCTCGTCATTTAGGTTAGCTTTAATCTCCAAAACCACCTCGATTAGTCGCTGAAGAACCTCTACAGCAGTAAGACCTCTCCAAGGTGAAAAAAGGAGTTTTCTCAACGGAAAATCTATCTCATCAATCCAACTTTGAAAGCGATCCATATTAAAGAAAGTAAGGTTTCTACTGCTAATCTCCTTTGCGATAGAGTCTCCCATAATTATTTGCGTAACTACAGGATTACTAAGCACATCTAACATTTCTTTATAATACAAGGTATATCGCTTCTCACTGCGTTTAATTGCTGCTAGATGCATTTTAAAAATCTTATTTAACAGTATTTGAACGGGATTGCTATTACCGCTATACCCCATCGTGATATTCAAACTTGATACAGCATCGGGTAAACTGTGCAACACAGGCAAGAGTAGGTTCTCTTCTCCCAATACAACCGCAACTCTATCTAATCGCGTTCCACTATTCTGCTCCAATAAAGAATCGATAATCTGTCCAGTAATCTTTGCCTGACCCACACTCTTAGGAGTCTGTATCACGGTAATATTCTTCTCTTTACCAAACTCATCTACAATCCACTCAAAGGGATGCATTTGATAATATTTCCACTTCGACTTGATCTTTCTCAAAAACAGACCAGCATCGTGATAAGGATCGTGTAAGAACTGCTGATCTAAATCCCAGAAGACTTTTGCTTTTCCCTCACCTAAAAAATACTGAAAGATTATCTCCTCTGCTGCGTTCAACGCATTAAATCCAGCAAAAAAGAAAGTCTTATTTAAATCCTTCAAAAAGAGCTCCTTATGTGCAACTGCTTCCCGATATACCAATCCTTGATAACCAATCTTCTTACTCAACAAACGCTGATAAAGTTCCTTATAATACAAAGGCATCACACGCCAAAACTCCAAGTACTTTTCAATCAACGGAGTGCGTTTCTCTGGATCCAAAGACCAGTGCTTGATATCCTCAATATCCTTCAAGTATGAAAAAACGTGATCGGGATTCAATAGATAACGATCAATCTCATTGAAATCCTGCAACAACATATTCGCCCAGTTTGCAAAGTAATCATACTCTTGAGCGTCGTTAGGATGTAACTCCTTATAAACAGCAAAAAATTCAAAGACCAATTCAATTGAATCAATGGCACGTATGCCAGAAATATCTTGAATTAACTCCTCTACACTAATTATTTCAGGAGCAAAAACAGTTTGAGAATAAAAGCCCTTTAAGGACTCTAACAAAAAAATCTTAGCACGGCGATTGGGCAACACAACCACTAAATCATTCATATTATCAGGAAAATCCTGTTTAATCTGTGCACTTAGTTTATGTAAGAAAGTATTCGAATTCATAAAAATAAAGGTATAAAAAAAACGCTTCGATTACTCGAAGCGTTTTCTTTTATATATGTAAATACAATTATTTTACTAATTGGATTTCAACACGTCTGTTTAACTCACGACCTTTAACAGTTTTGTTAGAAGCGATTGGGTCAGCAGATCCGTATCCTTTAGAAGTTAAACGAGCTGAATCAACTCCTTGCTCAATTAAATAAACTTTAACAGCGTTTGCTCTGTTGTCAGATAATGGAACGTTAACTCTATCAGATCCTGTACTATCAGTATATCCAGCAATGTGGAATTTAGCTGTTGGGTACTCTTTCATGATTTTAACGATGTTGTCAAGAACAGCGTAAGAAGGTTGTTGGAAAGTATACTTACCTGTGTTGAACAAGATAGTTTTTCCGTACTCGTTAAGTTGTTTAACTTGCTCTTCTTTGATTTCTGGACATCCGTTGTTTTCTACTGTTCCAGGAACATCAGGACATTGATCTAAGTGATCTGGCACTCCGTCTCCGTCTCTATCTGGCCATGGACAACCTTTGTTTTCTTTTGGACCAGGAACTTCTGGACACTCATCTAAATGATCTGGCACTCCGTCTCCGTCAGTATCAGGACATCCGTTGAATTCTGGTAAACCAGGAACTTCTGGACACTCATCTTTTGGATCAGGGATTCCATCTCCGTCTGTATCAGGACATCCGTTGAATTCTGGTAATCCTGGAACATCTGGACACTCATCTAAATGATCTGGAATACCATCTCCGTCTGTATCAGGACATCCGTTGAATTCTGGTAATCCTGGAACATCTGGACACTCATCATACTTGTCTAAGATTCCATCTCCGTCAGTATCTTTTCCTCCAAATTGGAAACGGATACCTGCAAAGTGTTGCATGTGAGAAGCCACATCAACATCTGGGATTCTTGTATCGTCAAATGAATGCTTATAAGTAGACTGTACTGTTAAAGCGATGTTTTTAGTAAACCAGAAGTTAAATCCTAAACCTCCGTTCACTGTACCAGCACTTGCGTCACCCATAAAAGTATAACCTCCACCAACTAAGATGAATGGGTCAACTACTTTAGTTTTCAATAGCTCTTTGAAGCTATATTTGATTTCTGCATCAATTCCGTAGTAAGTTAAATCACCAGGATTGTATTTGAAATACCCTTCTGCTTCATCACTAATGAATTTGTCGATCTTGTTTACAGATCCAACAACTCCAAAAGAGAATCCATCACCTAAGTATCTAGATACATTTAAGTACGATACTGAAGGTAGGATATTGTAATCTCCTGTTTGGAAATAACCCCCCATTCTGTGAGAGAAACCTTTAGCAGCACTAACTTTAGTATTAACCGCGTTAGCTCCAACAGCTACAGACCAAGGATGGTCAGCATCTTGAGCTTGAGCAGAAATACCCGCACAAAGTATAGCAGCTGCAAACAATTTGTTGAGATGTTTCATAACTTTTTATTTTTACTTTTATCGTAATAAGCTCCAAAAATAAGACTATTATTGAATATTTCAAAAAATTTAGTTAATAATCACACTTTGAAAGCCTTAAATTTTACAAACTAAATTACTTTCAATTCCTTTCCTACCTCTGTAAAAGCCTGAATTGCTTTATCTAAATGCTCTTTTGTGTGTGCAGCAGACAACTGAACTCTAATTCTCGCTTTCCCCTGTGGCACCACTGGATAGAAGAATCCTGTAACATATACTCCCTTCTCCAATAGGCGATCTGCCATGTCTTGAGACAACTTAGCATCATACAGCATAACTGGAACAATTGCAGAATCTCCGTCGATAATATCAAACCCTGCTTTTTTCATTCCATCTTTAAAATAATTCGTATTCCACTCTAATTGATCTCTTAACTTAGTGTCTTTCTTCAATAATTCAAACACTTTAATCGATGCACCTACAATCATAGGAGCCAAAGAGTTTGAGAATAAATAAGGACGAGAACGTTGTCTCAACAATTCAATTATTTCTTTCTTACCTGTTGTATATCCACCCATCGCACCTCCTAATGCTTTACCTAAAGTACCCGTGATGATATCAACTCTACCCATTACATTCTTAGCTTCTAATGTACCTTTTCCTGTCGCTCCAATAAATCCAGCAGCATGACACTCATCTACCATAACCAAAGCGTCATACTTATCAGCTAAATCACATATTTTATCTAATGGTGCAACTAATCCATCCATTGAAAACACACCATCCGTAACAATAATCTTAAAGCGGTGACCTGCCTCGTTTGCTTTTATTAACTCAGCTTCTAATGCTTCCATATTATTATTCTCATAGCGGTATCTCGCTGCTTTACATAGACGCACACCATCAATAATTGAAGCGTGATTCAAACTATCTGATATAATTGCATCTTCTGCTCCTAATAATGGTTCAAACACTCCGCCATTAGCATCAAATGCAGCAGCGTATAAAATAGTATCTTCTGTACCATAGAAATCAGCAATAGTTGCTTCTAACTTCTTGTGTATATCTTGCGTTCCACAAATAAAGCGAACAGAAGACATCCCAAAGCCGTGTGTATCCAAAGTATCCTTAGCAGCCTGCACTACTTCTGGATGAGATGATAATCCTAAATAATTATTCGCACAAAAATTCAAAACTCTATCACCACTTGAAACTGTGATTTCTGCTCCTTGAGGAGATGTTATTATGCGCTCTTTTTTAAACAGACCATTTTCTTCAATTGAAGACAACTCCTTTTGTAAATATTCTTTAATCTTTCCGTACATACTAAAATTATTTAATTAGTGTTGTTTGTTTTTAATGACTTTTCCTTTAACTACAAATGTATTATATTTAAATCATCTCCTGTGTATAACAATACTTTTTTAACTACTTCATACCCAATCTCACTTAGCGCTGTAGCGTATTGCAAAACCTGTTGCTTGTATTTTTCTACTTCTTTACCCGTTTTGTAATCTAAAACCATTGCCTTATTCTCGCGAATAACAACTCTATCAGGTATAATATTTCGACGAAGGTTACTAATAATAGCTCTTTCATTGAACACTTGATTCTCTATCGCAAAAAAATCTTTTAACTCCTCGTGATTAACAATTAAAGAGACAATTCTCTTAAAATCATCTTTTTGGCTATCGAATATAAGCCCTTGTTCCAATGCTGTTTGAATTGCTTTATCTATCTCTGTTACATTTCCTACGAAAGACATTATCTCATGCACGACATTCCCGTATTCAATTGCTTTCTGGTTGTGAGAGTTCCACATCAACGCCTCTCTTTGAGCAATCTTTATCGTATTGTCAAAATTAATAACTTGTTTTACGGGTTGGATCAATCTATTTAATTGATCTACCTCATTAGGCTCATGTTGAGAAACGCGCTTGCATTCACCAAATGAATACACTAACTGCGCATCGTTATACATCCCCTCTTGCACCAGAAAATCCAGAAAGAACTTAGATAGGTTGTTCTTAAACTCACCCTTAGAGTTCACGTGCTTATAACTAATGACATATAATTGCTCCTCCGCACGAGTCAATGCAACATAAAGCACGTTAATATTGTCCAACAACATCTCCTGCTCTTTTTGTTCATAGAGTTTCTGAGCTTTCTCTCCATATTCGACAACCTCTTTCTTGGAATCCACTAAAGCTTTGGGAAAATTGACATCTCCCTCTAATCCGGACTCAATATCCACCCACAATTTATCTCTACCTGGTCTACTGTAGTCTTCTTCGGCAAAAGGAAAGATAACAACGGGGAATTCCAGCCCTTTCGACTTGTGAATAGTCATTATCTGTACAGCGTTCTTCCCTTCTGGTGTCGGAATACTAAACTTGTGGTAATTAGATTCCCAGTAATCCAGAAAGTCACTAATACCGAATTGATTCTTTAAACTCTTTTCTAAAACTAAATCCAAAAAATACAAGACGTATGAATTAGCACTCTTATCTGGCATAAAAGCATACACTATTTCTTCTACTGCATCGTACAATGACTTCGCTCTACACGACTGAAAAGATATAGGCACTTGGTGATCCTTTAACCATAACTCAAAATGATCTTCGCTTTCAACACCTAACCCTTCAGTAATAAAATCGTGCTTATTCTCCCCTAACTGATCCCTACTTGCAATATAGTACAGCAATAAAGTCTTAGATTCAATATCTTTAAAATTCCTCAAGTACTTAAGGACATTGATAATCAATCTCACCTCACTGGCATTATTAATCAATAGAGAATCAGAAGATAAAATCTCAATGTCATTCTCCGTTAGGTAATTGGCAAGTACAACTCCATGGTCGCGCTTTCTCGTAAGGATAACAATATCCTTTAACTCAAAACCTTGTTCTAAAACCTTGTGAATCGCTTCCAAAGTAGCTTTTGCAAACTGTTCGTTCTTTTCAACTGTTTCTTCTTCCTCTGTCACAGCTTCCTTTGCCAAGAACGAAACTTCAACGTATCCTCCTTTTTTCTTATTGGGATGTTGATAACTCTTATTCTCGTACAAATCTTTGTAATCAACATCTGTAAAATACTGTGATACATATTTAAAAAAGTGATTGTTAAAAGTAATCACTTCCTCATAACTTCTGTAATTTGTATCCAAGTGAATAGTCGCCTTACTCGGGTTCGAAAAAGGGTTCACATCTTTACTCAACGCAATAAACTGCTCAGCCTTTCCGCCTCTCCATCTATAAATAGACTGTTTGGGATCACCTACAATCATCAAGCTTCCTTTTACTCCTGCATGATCTTCGCCCGCCAAGGCATTATCAATCAGTGGAACTAAGTTTTTCCATTGCATTTCGGAAGTATCTTGAAATTCATCAATAAAGAAATGAGTATAACGCTCTCCTAATCTTTCGTAGATAAAAGGAGCTGGTTGCCCCTGAATTTCTTCATGAATAATGGCATTAAACTGTGAAATAGACAAAATATTCTTCTCACTTTGGATATTGTCCATTTCAATACTAAGCGTATTCAATAGCGACAAAGGGGTAAGGTTCTTCAAAAAAGCTTGACAAAATGCCCTGCGATTATAGAGTTTATATACCTCATCTAAATGCCTTAAAAAATCAGGAATGAGTGCTTCAATCAACTCCTTGTCCTTAGCGGTCTTATTGATAGCAATATCGTCAAATTCAAAATATCTCTTTTGTGTAGCCTTAACCTCGTCTTTTGCAATACACGCAATGTGATTTGGAAAAGTACCTCTTGAAAAAGATTTTACATCTATTCCCTTTTGCTCAATGATTGACTGCAATTCTTGACCAATCTCCTTGGTGCGAGCTTCCACATGCTTAATCTCTTGTCTTAGATAGTCGCGAACTTTTACGAAATCTTCTATCGTGTTCTTTTCGAATAGGCGAATCTCGTCCCTGTTATTTTCATTTAACAACAAGCTCCCAACCTCTTTTAACTCCCTTGTTACATCCCAACTCTTATCGTTATCTGCTTTGTCTAAAGAAAAATCTATCAACAAATCTGTCAATTCTCTATCCGTTCCAGCTTTGGCAATCACAGCGTCAACTGACTCTTGTAGCAACTCATCGGACTCTAAAGAAACTTCAAAAGTGACAGGTAAGCCCAGATCGAATGCAAATGAACGAATAACTTTATGAGTAAATCTATCGATAGTCGAAATATCAAAAGCAGCGAAATTGTGAATAATACTCTTGATTAAACGACTTGAACGACTTCTCACAAAATCTTCTGTAAGGCCCGTTTCCTCAATAATTTGATCGAACATTCCCTTGTATTTCAAGGGAATATCCTCTTTTGAAAAAGCGTTAAGACACGAAACAACACGATTCTTCATCTCGGCAACTGCTTTATTCGTAAAAGTAATCGCCAATATCTTTTTATAAGCGTCTACTTGACTATCCCGCAATAGAATTTTAAGATATTCTTTGACAAGGGTATGGGTTTTACCTGCACCTGCTGAGGCATTATATATTGAAAACGAATGGTTTACAGACATTGAAATTGTACTATAAGTTAACTTTTATTAAACACTCTAACTTTTTATATTAAGCATAAAATGTCTAAATTTGAAATAAAAATAATACTAATCTTTAAATAATACGAATTATGGCTTTCGAATTACCAAAGTTACCATATGCATACGATGCATTGGAACCACATATTGATGCTCGCACAATGGAGATACATCATACAAAACACCACAATGCTTATACTACAAACTTAAATGCTGCTATTGCTGGTACAGATTTAGAAGGAAAGACAATTGAGGAAATCCTTAAAAATCTTGACATGACTAAAGCTGCTGTACGTAATAACGGTGGTGGATTCTACAATCACAATTTATTTTGGACTGTAATGACTCCAAACGGTGGTGGAGAACCAACTGGAGAGTTAGCTGACGCAATCAACAAAGATTTCGGTTCTTTTGCTAACTTTAAAGATGCTTTCTCAAAAGCAGGTGCTTCTCAATTTGGTTCTGGATGGGCATGGTTATGTGTAAAAAATGGTAAGTTAGAAGTATGTGGTACTCCTAACCAAGATAACCCACTTATGCCAGGTGTTGGATGTGGGGGAACTCCAATCTTAGGAATGGACGTTTGGGAACACGCTTACTACTTAAACTACCAAAACCGTCGTCCTGACTATATCACTGCTTTTTTCAATGTGATTAACTGGGCAGAGGTTTCTAAAAGATATGCTGAAGCAAAATAATCAAGCATAAATTCTACAAAAGCGTCAAGATATTCTCTTGACGCTTTTTTTATATCCCTACACGACTAAGTTGAATACAAAATTTTCTTTCTCTCGTATCGCTCATTAAAGTCAAAATACTTAACTTTAACAACAATTAACATTTTCTAAAATTATACGGAATGCACTTGGATTATGAACCTGAAAGAAGACCTACAAAGTCAATAAGAAACTACCTTATTATCCTATTTAATATAATATTCTTATTTGTATTCATCAACTACTTGCCATACGAACCTCAAGTAAACAAAGGACTTGCCTTACTTATTTTCGTTGCAGTACTATGGTTAACCGAAGCAATTCACGTGACTACAACAGCCGTTTTTGTGCCTGTATTAGCCATAGCATTAGGCCTAACAGATACCAAACCAGCACTATCCTCATTCGCTGATCCCACTATTTTTCTATTCTTAGGAGGATTTGTTCTGGCTGGGGCATTACACGTACAAAAACTGGACACTATCATTGCCAACAAGATCATGTTTTTGGCAAAGGGCAAATTATCCCTTGCAGTGTTCTACTTATTTATCGCTACTGCAGTCCTTTCAATGTGGATTAGCAATACAGCAACTGTTGCTATGATGTTACCATTGGTTGTCGGGGTATTGGGACAATTAGATAAAGAAAAGTTCCACAATACCTATGTATTTGTACTATTGGGTATTGCTTATAGTGCCAGTATAGGAGGTATGGGAACAGTAGTAGGAAGTCCGCCTAACGCAATCGTGGCATCACAGTTAGATATAAGCTTTGTCGATTGGATGAAAATGGGACTACCTATGGTCGTTATCTTATTGCCAATTATGATAGGGATTATTTTCCTTGTATTCAAACCTCAGCTTAACTTTACATTCAAGCACACAACCGAAAAAATTGATATGAATAGCGACAGGTGGATTACATTGGGCATATTCTTTTTAACTGCAATTTGCTGGATATTTAGTAAACAACTCAATCCAATTTTCGCTAATCTCGTAGGCTATGGCAAACCAGAATTTACCAATTTTGACACCTTCATATCCCTTGGAGCCTTTATTCTCATTTGCATAAGTCAGGTTTCAAGGTGGAAAGAATTACAACACAATGTAGATTGGGGCGTACTCTTGCTATTCGGTGGTGGACTTACCTTAAGTATGGTACTCAAAGACTCTGGTGCGAGTAAAGTAATGGCTGACCTACTTGTATCGATGATTAAAGGAAGTTCATTCTTTATCATTGGGTTAGTTGTCGCTTTCTTTATTGTGTTCTTGACAGAGTTTACCTCTAATACGGCAAGTGCTGCCTTATTAGTTCCTATATTTATATCGATATCAACAGAACTTGGAATGCCTCCATTAGGCTTATCAATGATTATTGGATTAGGGGCTTCATGTGCTTTTATGTTACCTGTTGCCACTCCGCCAAACGCTCTTGTGTTTGGTACAGGAGATATAAAACAAAAAGAAATGATGAAAGCAGGATTCTTTCTAAACATTATCTGTGCAGTTATCATTTCTGTTGTAGCTTACTACTTTTGGTTATAAAACAGAATAGCTAAAGAAATAGAGTTCAAACGAACATTATTCGCTCAAAGTCAAATAGACTTTGCGTAGCGATTGTCGTAGGTTAATTTGCTCAAAGTCTTTTTGACTTTGAGCAGCAGCAACCTTGTTGCTAAGCAAATCATATCTTCATCCAACATTTTAGTATCTAACCCATCTACTGTAGTGTCTATTCGATATAGCAAGTAGATGATAGGCTTATGATACATTGGTGATCGGTAGGTGATCGGCTTATTTATAGTACTTTTTAGCCGATCACATGCCGACCAAAAGCCGACCAAAAGCCGACCACCTCGGAAAAAAAGTAAAAAACACCCATTGATAGCAAAAAAAAGCACTAATCTAAGATTAGTGCTTTATATAAAATCATTTGATATCTATTAATATGGTTTCTCATCTCTACCTTCGTAGTAGTTAATAAAAGCGCGATTAACCACTCTATTACCACCTACTGTAGGATATTCTCCTGTAAAATACCAGTCTCCTAAATTCTTTGGACAAGCTTTATGTAAATTCTCCACTGATTGAAAAACGATCTTCACTTCTGATTTCACCCCTTCGTCTTTAACCATTTCGGCAATCTTCGTAGAAATATCTTCATCTGTAAAAGGTGCATAGATTTCCTTAACATAATTAATCACCTCACTATCGTTAAGATCAATCTGAGCTTTAGATTTCTTATAAACATCGTCAATTACATGACTCAATCCTCTATCCTTCAATAATTCAATAGCGGCTTGAAATGCGATTAATCCTTCTAATTTAGCCATGTCAATTCCATAACAGTCTGGGTATCTCACCTGAGGAGCAGCTGAAACAACAACAATGCGTTTTGGATTTAATCTATCTAACATGCGAATAATACTCTTTTTCAGAGTAGTTCCTCTTACGATACTATCATCGATAATAACAAGGTTATCCGTAGGTTTAATCACTCCATAAGTAACGTCATACACGTGAGCAACTAAATCATCACGACTGCTATCATCAGTAATAAACGTACGCAACTTAGCATCTTTCACTGCGATTTTCTCTGTTCTCAACTTCACAGAAAGAATTTCCTGTAGTTTCTCAGCAGATAAATTCTCTTTATTATTCAAGATATCCGAAATCTTTCTCTGATTCAAGAAGTCTTGAGCTCCTTCTACCATACCGAAAAAAGAAGTTTCTGAAGTATTTGGGATATATGAAAAAACAGAGTTATCGGTATCGTCTTCTATTACTTTCAATACATCAGGTAAGATTAACTTACCAAGATCTTTTCGCTCTTGGTAAATATCAGCATCATTTCCACGAGAAAAATATACGCGTTCAAAAGAACAAGCTTTTAAAGGCAACGGATCTAAAATCTGCTCAAACTGAACCGTTGCATCTTTGCGGATGATAATCGCCTTTCCAGGATCAAGCTCTTTAATATCTTCAAAAGGAACATTAAAAGCAGTTTGAATCACAGGTCGCTCACTTGCCACCACGACAATTTCGTCATTCTCGTAATAAAAAGCAGGGCGTATTCCCGCAGGATCGCGCAATACAAACGAGTCACCATGACCAATCATCCCAGCCATAGCGAAACCTCCATCCCAATTCTTAGAAGCTCTTCTCAATATACGAGCTAAATTCAAGCGCTCTCCAATCAAAGGTGATGCAGCTTTCTTAGAGAATCCTTCTCCTTTTATTTTGTAGTATAAATCGTCAATTTCATCATCTAAGAAATGTCCAATCTTTTCCATTACTGTAATGGTATCTGACATCTCTTTGGGATGTTGTCCCAAGTTTACAAGGTCATTGAAAAGCTCTCTTACATTTGTAAGGTTAAAGTTCCCTGCTACAATTAGGTTTCTGTGTACCCAGTTATTCTGACGTAAAAAAGGGTGAACACTTTCAATGTTATTCTTCCCAAACGTACCATAGCGAACATGCCCTAAAAACACTTCTCCTAAATATGGAATTTGCTTTTTCTGTAGGTCAACATCATTGGCATACTCAGGGTGATCAATCATTTCTTGATTAATACGCCCATTTATTTGAGAGAATATATCCTGTATCGGTTGTGCTTTATTCGAACGAACACGGCTAATATACCTTTCACCAGCATTCATATCCAATTTAATACTTGCCAATCCAGCACCATCTTGACCTCTGTTGTGCTGTTTCTCCATTAGTAAGTACATCTTCTGAATTGGATAGAAAGTACTTCCGTACTTTTCCTTGTAGTAAGATAGCGGTTTCTTCAACCTTAATAAGGCTATCCCACATTCGTGTTTTAGTGCGTCACTCATAAAATTAGTTGTGTGTATTGTGTTTTTTTGATTAAAAAAAGCCCCATAAAGAGGCTATTTTATTATTTAGTTAGCTCAATATTAAATTGAGTTAGCATTTTAAATTCTTGTAATCTTCGTTGCACATCACCTTCAGTCAAACACTCCATTCTCTCCGTTCCAAATTTCTCTACACAAAATGATGCCAGATTTGAACCATAGATAATTGCATTCTTCATATTATTGAATGACACATTGTGCGTTTGTGTCAAATAGCCTGTGAATCCACCAGCAAAAGTATCTCCAGCTCCAGTAGGATCAAATACCTCCTTTAATGGCAAAGCTGGTGCAAAAAACACTTCACTTCCCGAAAACAGTAAAGCTCCGTGCTCTCCTTTCTTAATGACCACATACTTTGGTCCCATCTCTTGAATAACTTCAGCTGCTCTTACCAGGGAATACTCCCCTGACAACTGACGCGCCTCTTCATCATTAATAGTGATAACGTCAATGCGTTTCAACAATACCTTCAACTCATCAAGAGCACAATTCATCCAAAAATTCATTGTATCTAAAACAACTAATTTTGGTTTCGACTTCAATTGATCTAAGACACTGATCTGTATATTAGGGTGCAAATTACCCAACATCACTACATCAGAATCTTTAAATTCTTCAGGAACTACTGGTTTAAAATCAGCTAATACATTTAATTGAGTATCTAATGTATCTCTTGAATTTAGATCATTGTGATAACGTCCACTCCAAAAAAATGTCTTCCCTCCCTTTACAACTTCTATTCCACATGTTTCAATATTCTTGCTCTTTAATAAGTCAAGGTATTCTTGTGGAAAATCATCTCCTACGACAGAAACAATTGCCGATTTCACATTAAAGTGTGAGGCAGACAAACCTATATACGTACCGGCTCCACCAAGAACTTTATCCGTTTTCCCAAATGGAGTTTCAATCGCGTCAAAGGCTACCGTCCCCACGATCAGTAATTTGTTCATATTTTTTGCTAAGAAATAAAGCTGCAAATATAGGGCAATACTTTTTTGACTACAAAATTAAATAGACAATTAATTCTTTATAAAGAGACATGATAAATTTCATTTCATGCGCTTTAACATTTCACAAAAGAACTATCTATTTTTTGTTAAACAACCTCATTCTCTTGAATAAAATGAAGTTATCTTTTTTACTTTCCACAACAAAATCACACCATAACCGATGAGATTATCTCATCTAACAATAGCAATAAAATATATTTCTCTCCTTAAAGATACAGATTAGCAAGTTAATATCAAGACTTAAAACTGATAGATTATTTCAAATCACATCATTTTTAAAAGGAAATAAAGAATATCACATACAACTGAAGTTAACTTTAATTAATTTTAAAAGATTAAACACTAAAAAACAATACAATTTCATGCGAAACCACTTAGCTTTATTCTATTTGCTTATTGTGTGTACTACACTACAAGCACAAGTTCACATTCCGTTTCGATTAACCAGTAGTAATAACATTATTCTAAAGACGCTTGTCAATCAAAGAGATAGTTTAGATCTAATGTTTCAATTAGCTATGGACGACGGTGCCATATCTCCAATTAAAACACATGTTATAGAAAGCATAGCGTTTGACTCTAACGATTTTAGCCCTTCAAATCAAGTACAAATTGGCAATTGCTCTTGGTTTAATATTCCATTTGCAAATAATCAATACAGTGGCAAAGAGTCTGACGGCAAGATTGGCATGACCTTGTTTAAAGGAAAGGTGTTAGAAATCGACTATGACAATTCAACATTAATTGCTCATGATCATATACCTGACACGACAGGTTACAGCGAAATTCCCGTAAGCTATAGAAATGGAGCTCTATTCATCGATATAACTACTGAAATAGATAAACACACTTACACTCATCCGTTTTACTTACAATCGGGCTATTCTGGAGCATTGCTTTACGATGATAATTTCTCCGAGCAAAATACCTTACATAACAAACTCACTACCATCAATCAAAAAGAACTAAAAAACTCGTATGGTCAAAGCATCATCACTAATACTGCATTAATTGACAAACTTGAAATAGCAAATTATGAAATAAAGAACGCTAAAGTAGGCTACTTCACTGGTGAACTAAAAAATCAACCTTTTAGCTTATTTGGAGCTGATATGCTCAAGCGATTTAACTGGATAATAAATGCGGATAGAACAATGGCTTGGATCAAACCAAGCAAATATTATGGTGACACATTCTTAGAGCTGTAGTGAATTTGCACGCCTAAAAACAAAAAAGGAGTGCACCTTTGTGTAGGATGCACTCCTTTTCTAGTTTTCAAGAGTTTCGTAATATTCATCAATCAAAAGATCAGAAGATGTAGCGGCTTTGACTGCTAAAACATCACATCTTTCATTCATTGGATGATCGTTGTGTCCTTTTACCCATTGAAAAGAAACGCGGTGTTTTCTGTAAATCTCCAAGAATCTACTCCAAAGGTCAGGGTTCTTTTTGTCCTTATACCCTTTCTTTTCCCAACCAAACACCCATCCTTTCGTTACGGCATCGATCACATACTTTGAGTCGGAAACAACAAGAACTGAAGTCCCTTCATTTTTAAGCATCTCTAAGCCAACAATAACTGCCATTAACTCCATTCGATTATTTGTAGTCAAGCGAAAACCTTGTGACATCTCTTTATATACATTTCGACCAGCCCACTCGAGAATTAGCCCATAGCCACCAGGGCCAGGATTTCCACGAGAGGAACCATCAGTATACAGGATTACTTGAAAATTACTCATCGAACAGCAATTTATCAATAACAATCGGGAAATGTTTATGCTCTAAAACCTGTACTACCTTGGCAATATCCTCCCATGTAGTGCAGTGTTCAACGGAAGACTTTTCCTGAAAAATTATACCTCCTTCATCGTAATGCTCGTTCACATAGTGTATTGTAATTCCCGTTTCTTTCTCCTTATTAGCTAAAACAGCCTCGTGTACGTGGTGACCATACATCCCTTTACCGCCATATTTAGGCAACAAAGCAGGGTGGATATTGATAACTTTGTTAGGATATAACTGGACAAGAGCCTCGGGAAATTTCCATAAAAAACCAGCTAATACTATCAAATCAGGAGAAAAATCAAGTAAAACACGTTGTATCTCTTCCCCATTCAACATTTCTTTATCAAAAATCACTACTGGTACATTTCTTTTTTCCGCTTTTTCTATTACCTTAGCATTTCGGTTATTTACCAGTACAAGGTATTGGTTCGGAATTAATTTTTCGTCAAAATATTTAATAATGTTTTCAACATTAGTTCCTGAACCGGAAGCGAATAGAGCTATTTTTCTCATAAATAATGCGTTAATAGTCAATTATACATATTAGAATCGAGTACAAAAAAAAGAATAATATGTGACAATAAATAGAAAAATAGTTAGAAGTATTAATTATTTTCATAATTTCGCACCGACAATTAACATAGAAAATAAGGTTTTAAAATAAAGTTTTTTATTTTTGCCGAAAGAAATTAAATTTAAAATTAAAGATTATGTCAGACATTGCATCAAGAGTAAAAGCGATTATCGTTGACAAATTAGGTGTTGACGAGAACGAAGTTGTAGCAGAAGCAAGCTTCAATAATGATTTAGGAGCTGATTCTTTAGATACTGTTGAGCTTATCATGGAGTTCGAAAAAGAATTCGACATTCAAATTCCAGACGATCAAGCTGAAAATATCTCTACAGTTGGTCAAGCTATCTCTTATATTGAAGAAGCTAAAAAATAATAACTTAATACCCCACGTGTCTATTTAATAAACACGTGGGCGTTATTATTTTTAAAATGTCAGATAATTTTTAAGTACAAAAAAGGACAGATTGGAAACAATCTAAAAAATACATCAAACAAACTACCCCAATGTTTCCTTTTTGAAAAGTGAAAGTTGGGATTTTTTTTTTACAAACCATAAATTTAAGTTTTATGAAATTAAAGCGAGTTGTTGTAACAGGTTTAGGTGCTCTTACGCCAATTGGAAACAATATTCAAGAATATTGGAACAACCTGATTAATGGAGTTAGCGGAGCTGCACCCATTACATATTTTGACGCTACCAATTTCAAAACTCAGTTTGCGTGCGAGATAAAGAATTTTAACGTAGAGGATTTTATTGAGAGAAAAGAAGCACGAAAAATGGACCGTTATGCACAATATGCTATGGTAAGTGCAGATGAAGCGATCAAAGATTCAGGATTAAATTTAGAAACTATTGATTTAGATAGAGCAGGAGTTATTTGGGGTTCTGGTATTGGAGGATTAGAGACTTTTCAAAATGAAGTAACTAATTTCGTACAAGGAAATGGAATTCCGAAATTCAACCCTTTCTTTATCCCTAAAATGATAGCAGATTTAGCAGGAGGTCATATATCAATGAAGTATGGACTTAGAGGGCCAAACTTTACGACTGTTTCTGCATGTGCATCTTCTACAAATGCAATAATCGATGCGTTTAACTACATTCGCTTAGGTATGGCAGATATCTTCGTAACAGGAGGATCAGAAGCTGCTGTAACAATTGCAGGTATAGGAGGATTCAATGCAATGCACGCATTATCAACGAGAAACGACGACCCACAAACAGCGTCACGTCCAATGGATAATGAGCGTGACGGTTTCGTTTTAGGAGAAGGAGCTGGAGCATTAGTAATTGAAGAATATGAACACGCTGTTGCACGTGGAGCAAAAATCTACTGCGAAATCGGTGGTGGTGGAATGTCTGCAGATGCACACCATTTAACTGCACCTCATCCAGAAGGACTTGGAGCGACAAATGTAATGATCAACTGTTTAAAAGATGCTGGATTAGAAGCTAAAGATGTTGATGTATTAAATATGCATGGTACTTCTACTCCATTAGGAGATATCGCTGAATCTAAAGCAATCTTAAACGTATTTGGAGAACACGCCTATGACATGAACCTAAACTCGACAAAATCGATGACAGGTCACTTATTAGGTGCAGCAGGAGTAATTGAAGCAATCTCAGTTATTCTTTCTATAGAACACGGTATCGTACCTCCAACTATCAACCATTTCACTGATGATGAAAGTATCGATCCTAAACTAAACTTCACTTTCAACAAAGCTCAGAAAAGAGATGTAAAAGTAGGTATGAGTAATACATTTGGATTCGGAGGACACAACGCTTGTGTCTTAGTGAAAAAATTAGAAAACTAAGAATACTCTTATGTTGAGTAAGCTAATAAATAAGATATATAAAAATTCCCGTTCCTCTAATGAAGACGGGAATTTTTGTCGTACAATATTTAAGATTACAGGAATAAAACCTGCTGATCCACAATACTACAAATTAGCCTTCACTCACCGTTCTATGAACATAATAGATACACATGGCAATCCGGTAAACTACGAAAGATTGGAGTTTCTGGGCGATGCTATGTTGGGCTCTATTATCGCTTCTTATCTTTATTTACAGGTGCCTTATGGAGATGAAGGATACTTGACTAAAATGCGTTCTAAAATAGTCAGTCGCGAAAACTTAAATAGTTTAGGCAAAGAACTTGACTTGATCTCACATGTAGAAAGCAAAATGGGTAACCAACAATTTGGTGAGAATATTTATGGCAACCTTTTAGAAGCACTAATTGGCGCAATATACCTCGACTTAGGATACCCAGCATGTGAACGCTTCATCCACGAAAAACTATTGTCGAAAGTAGCTGATATAGAGCAATTAGAAACAAAAATAACAAGCTATAAGAGTCTACTGATAGAATGGTGTCAAAAAAACAAACACACTTTCAAATTTGACACTTTCGAAGAAGACACTGCAGAAGACACAAAGTATTTTGGTGTAAAATTATATATCGACAATAAAGTAATCGCAAGAGCAAGGGCAACTTCTAAGAAGAAAGCAGAAGAAAAAGCCGCGCAAAGGGCTTATTTCGCACTTCAAGAAAAAATTCATAAATAATTAGTAATTCTTCTATATTAACAATTTGATAATAACAAGTTTAACTAATAAACGTTTAAAAAATTATAATTGTTGTATATTTGTATCGTATGAAAGATTCTACGAAAGTTATCAAACTAACATTAGATGATTTTGATATTGAAGATTACAAACTAATAGCGATACACTCTTCTAAAAAAGAAGATTATAAAGTCGTATACTCGATTAATACTACATTAGAATTATTCTTAGTTAAAGAAGAAAAAGATATAACAATTACTACTGATGAGGGCTTCGCCAATTTCCCACACTTTGAATATGAAGATCACGACCATCATATCTTGTGGAAAGTTGTAGCAAACAAGGCATTCATTAAACCTGATACAGATATTGAATCTCCTCTATTTAGTGATAAAAAACACGCTATTACAAAGCAAGGTTACCTTGTGCCCGAACTGAAAAACGTTGATTACTTAATAAAAATAGAAGATACTGATGAATATTTTGACATTGGTATAGTCCTTGAAAAGTTAAACTCAATCAAAATCTTCTCTACTGCCTACGAAGTTAGACAGGAAACAATTAAAAATAGAAAAAACCTAATTTTTTAAAATATGGTAGCACAAAAAAAGACAAAAATCGTTGCAACATTAGGACCTGCTTCAAGTTCGAAAGAAGTGTTGCACAACATGATTAAGGCAGGTGTAAACGTATTTAGAATAAACTTCTCGCACGCAGATTATTCTGACGTACAAGAAAAAATTGATATAATCCGTGAGCTTAACAAAGAGTACGGATATACAACTTCTATCTTAGGAGACTTACAAGGTCCTAAGCTACGTGTCGGTGTTATGGCTGAAGATGTAATAGTTAATCCTGGTGATACTATTACTTTTTCTACGAAAGAAGAGTTCAAAGGTGACGCTCAACGCGTTTACATGAACTATCAACAATTTCCACAAGATGTAAATCCTGGGGAAAGAATTTTATTAGACGACGGAAAATTGATTTTCGAAGTTTTAGAAACAAATAGAAAAGACGAAGTAAAAGCGAAAGTTATTCAAGGAGGTCCTTTGAAATCTAAGAAAGGGGTAAACCTTCCAATGACAAAAGTATCTTTGCCTGCTCTAACGGAAAAAGACATTAGAGATGCTATTTTTGCTATCAAAGCACAAGTAGACTGGATGGCTTTATCTTTTGTTAGAACATCAGCGGATTTACTTGATTTGCAAAACTTAATCAATGAACACTCTGATCACAAAATTCCAATCGTTGCAAAAATCGAAAAACCGGAAGCAGTAAAAAATATCAAAAGTATTGTTACAAGCTGTGATGGTCTAATGGTTGCACGTGGTGACTTAGGAGTAGAAATTCCTGCACAAGAGGTTCCACTAATCCAAAAAGAATTAGTACAAGCTGCAAAAAATGCGCGTATTCCTGTGATTATTGCTACTCAAATGATGGAAACAATGATCTCAAGCTTAACTCCAACAAGAGCAGAGGTAAACGACGTAGCAAACTCTGTCATGGACGGTGCTGATGCGGTGATGCTTTCTGGAGAAACTTCAGTAGGTAGCTACCCTGTACAAGTAATTGAGAAAATGACACAAATTATTCAAAGTGTTGAAAATTCTCCATTGATTAAAGTTCCTCAAAGCCCACCGACAATCAAAACAAATCGCTATATCACTAAAAACATTTGTTATCACGCAGCTTTAATGGCTAATGATATCGAAGCTAAGGCGATTTGTACTTTGACAAACAGTGGATATACAGCATTCCAAATTTCTGCTTGGAGACCAAATAGTAATATCTTAGTATTCTCATCTAACAGACGTATTATTACGCAGTTAAACTTATTATGGGGAGTACAAGCATTCTATTACGACAAGTTTGTAAGTACAGACGAAACAATTGACGACATTAACAATATCGTAATGGAACAAGGTTTTGCAAAAAAAGGAGATATGGTTATTAACCTTGCTGCTATGCCAATCGTTGAAAAAGGTATGGTAAATACTTTAAGAATTTCTGAAGTAAAATAAAAATCTAACTATATTACAACAAAAAGGGGAGTCATTAGACTCCCCTTTTTTATGCTTCTCCCTCCCACTCAGTATAAAACTGAGCTAAAAAGTTTTCCATGTATCGATGGCGACCTTCAGCAAGTTTCAGACCTGTTTTAGTATTCATTAGATCTTTCAACTTAAGTAATTTCTCGTAAAAGTGATTAACACTTGTCCCTTTATGGTTTTTGTACGCTTCTTTCGTCATACCAAAAACAGGGTCAATACTCGGATCGTAAATTACATTATTCTTAAATCCACCATAATTAAATGTACGGGCAATTCCAATAGCTCCTAAAGCATCTAAACGGTCTGCGTCTTGAACTATATCTAATTCATCAGATCGAAACGTTTGATTGAAATTACCCCCTTTAAAAGAGATATTCTCTATACCTAAAACAACGTGATCAATCACATCGGATTCAAACTTTAACTGCTCAAGCAATTTACGCGCTTTAAGCGGTCCAATGGATTCATCACCATCGTGAAACTTACTATCAGCTATATCGTGCAAAAGAGCAATTAACTTAACCACGGTAAGGTTAACTTCACCTTCTTCTTTAGCAATCGTTAAAGCAGTCCGATAAACTCGCTCGATGTGAAACCAATCGTGTCCACTCTCAGCGTTTTCTAACTCTTTCTTTACATAAAGAATTACTTGATCAATTTGTTTGTCCATTTTATTGTGTTGTTTGAGTTGTTTGAGGTTTGTGTTGCTATTTAATCAGCGCTGGACGTACCCATTTAAACACATGCGGCTCACTCTCTACTACCATTCTCTCAGCTACACGAGTCATTCTTGCAGGTAACTTCATTAAGTAGTCACGCGCTTTTTCAGCTTCATCAGTTAAATTAGTTAAATCAGCAATCTTCCAACGTTGAATTAATTTCTCCATAATATCAACATAGTCATGAGCGGTATACACGCCAATACGCTGAGCCGAGTCAGAAAAACGCTCAAAAGCATCACCCATCTTACCACCTGACTCCCTGATAAGGTTTGCAGGCATTGTAATCTTTCTTCTCATCATATCCACGAATGCCAATAACATCTCACTTGCATCTACTTTGAAAATTCTATCGACAAACTCTGAATAAGCATGATGATGACGCATCTCATCTCCAGCAATCAATCTACAAATCTTAGATAGCTTATGATCTCCATATTGCTTAGCTAATTTAGCTACGCGATTATGAGAAACATAAGTAGCTAATTCTTGGAAACTTGTAAACACAAAGTTCTTGTAAGGATCTCTATCTGTACCAGGGTCAAAGCCATCATTCAATAAATGATGCGTAGTAATCTCCACCTCTCTCATGTCCACACGACCAGAAAGGTATAAGTACTTATTCAGCAAATCCCCGTGTCGGTTTTCTTCACCAGTCCAATGGCGAATCCACTTTGCCCAACCATTTCCACCTTCACCTTCTTTTTGTTTCACACCTTCCACATCCATTAACCAAGATTCATAAGTAGGTAGTGCTTCTTCAGTAATAGTATCTCCAACAAGAACTACCCAAAAATCGTAAGGTAATTCTTTTGCGTATTCTCTTAATTCGATGACCTCATCAATAAATTCCTCACTCTCAGAGTCAGGCAATAAATCCGAAGGTTGCCAAATTTTCTCAACTGGAATAAGATAGTTATCAACAAAACTATCTATATTCTTTTCTAAGAAGTGCATCACTTCCAGACGTACGTTTTTAATAGACATAAATAATGATTTATATCCTATACTGCTGCGGGTTTGGTTTAGTTTGTTTGAGCAGATAGGCAGTAATTATTAAACTAATTTTGATTTGATTCTTTCTTCACACTTAGCAAAGATTTCTTCAAATGTATAGTCAGAAACCTTCATAGGTTCATGAGCATATATACTTATATTAGCAAGCATACCAAAAGGAAACTTGCCAAATCGGAATAACTTCCAAGAGTTATTAATCGTCAATGGTACAACATAAGCCTCTGGAGCATACTTAATCAACATCTTCACTCCATTCTCTGAAAAGCGTTTTAGCTTGCCATCTCGACTGCGAGTACCTTCAGGAAAAATTACAGCAGATCGGTTATACTTAGCGATATATTGCCCTAAATCTCTAATTGCTGCAAGAGCCTGTTTAGCATCTTTTCTGTCAATCAACACAGAACCACCATGCTTAAGGTTGTACGAAACACTGGGAAATCCTTTCCCTAACTCCTTCTTACTAACAAATTTTGGATGATTCTTTCTAAAAAACCATATAATCATAGGAATATCAAACATACTTTGATGATTAGATACAAAGATTATTGGTTTATCTGTAGGAAGGTCCTTATGACCTCGAAATTTATAGGTAGTTCCAAGTACGCCAGTAACGAGCATTAACCACCACACCAAGGAATCTACAACTTTTTTATGTGCCTGGTACCCAAATAGATTAAAAGCAATCCATTGAAAAGCTTGAAAAACATATAAGACCACCAGCAACAATACTACAAAGAGTATAGAAAAGGGGATTGATATTATCTTTTGCATTTGCTTATATAGTTAATAAGCAAATATACATTAAAAAAAAGACCACCCTCAGAGGTGGTCTACTTTTTTAGCAATATTCTTGAAAAGCGTCTTTTAAATTCTCAGCAATTACTTCTGCTGGATGCCCTTCGATATGATGTCTTTCTAACATGTGTACTAATTCTCCATCTTTAAATAGAGCCATTGAAGGCGAAGAAGGAGGAAAAGGGAACATATGCTTACGTGCTGCATCTACAGCATCTTTATCTACTCCAGCAAATACAGTGATAATGTTTGCTGGTTTCTTATCTCCTGTAAGGCTCATGATAGCCCCTGGACGTGCATTACGAGCTGCACAACCACAAACAGAATTAACAACTACTAAAGTTGTATCGCCCTTTGCAATTACTGCATCTACTTCTTCTGCTGTATGTAGTGATTCAAATCCTGCATCAACTAATTCTTGACGCATTGGTTTTACTATTTCTTCTGGATACATAATATTTAATCTAAATAGGTTATAAAGCAAAGTTACACATTTTCTTAAAGAAAGGAATAGCACAATTATAAAGAAATGTTATACTTTATATTAGAGCTTATTTCTTGCTTTTTTTCTTCATTTTATTTAACCAAATAAACAAGCCTGTAATAGGCAAACTCGTAGCAATAAGACAGACAATGAAATAGATAAACTTCGAAAAACCACCATAAATATCTCCAAAATGCAATGGTCGAATTGAGGCTGACAACTTCTCTCCTATGCTCTTTTCACTAAATAACTCTTTTCGAATTACCACACCTGTATACTGATCTATAAAAACGCGATCTGTCACTGTTTCGTTGAATCGAGCCAATTCGTTCTTGCTAATCTCAAAACTACCTTCTGCGTTTTTAGGCAGTGTTACAGTTACTGTTCTTGCTTGGTAAGGCAAAGCTTTATCGGCCAAAGCTAATGCATCTTCCAAGCGAATAGATCTACCATCTTCGACAACATTTGATAATGGTTTCACTTCATTTCTTCCTCCAAATACTTTTGTTCCCAGTACCTTGCTCAACCCATCTCTGTACCACTCAAAGGACCAACATAATCCAGTGATTGACAAAACAAATAAAACAGCAAAAGTATAAAAGCCAAGCGTATTGTGTAGATCGTGATTAATTCGCTTCCAATTCGCCTTAAACTTAACTTGAAAGCCTGGTCTAAAACTTTTCCAACCTTTAACTTTTTTGGGTAACCATAGAATCATTCCTGAAATAGATAAAACGATGAAGATGATAGTTGAAACTCCAACTATTGGTCGTCCAATCTTCATATCTAACAACAGCCATCTATGCAACTTAAATACAGTCATAAAGAATTCACTGGCAGGTCCCCTACCCTCACCCAGAACCTCTCCATTATATGGATTAACATAAACTGTTTCTCCACGCTTATCTTTATCAGCAAAAGAAACTGAAAACACATAAGGCTTTATGGCGTTATCTGAAATACTAACACGACTAACTACCCCATTGTATTGTTGCTCAATATCACTTTGCAGCTTATTCAGGCTCACTTTGGTATCACCTACTTCCGCAATCTTATACATACTAGGGGCTAACCATGTTTGTATTTCACTCTTATACGTATAAATAGTCCCTGTTAAACAGACAACAAATAAAATCACAGAGCTACCTATACCCAACCAAAGGTGAATATCATTGATAAATTTTCTGAAAGTATAATGCTTTTTCACATTCATAAAAAGACTTATAAAAAGAACAAACACGATTCTATCATTGTAAAATCGTGTTTGTTATATGTTACTAACTATATTTATCTAAGATGATTAAAATCTATAAGTTAACTGAGCTGCGAAGTTTCTTGGAGCAATCTCATTAATATATCCACCTCTATAATATGAAGTATAACCAATCTGATCAAACATATTATTTGCAAATACTTTAATACTTGCGTTCTTATATGTATAACCGATCTGTGCATTTACAGTTGTATATTCTGGCATATCAAATGGGCGTCTATTCACATAAGAACCGTGACCATCAGAAGTTCTTGCATATTCGTTAACTGGGCGTTTTCCAACATAGTAAACTCCTAATCCTAATGAAAGACCATTCAGTTTACCGTCGTTAAACTTATAATTGATCCAACCATTCGCACTGTGCTCTGGTGCATTCATTGGAGCTGATCCGTCTACGTAATTAGGACTATCTTGGTATCTTGCTACAAGGTTAGCATACCCAAGCATAACTTCAAGGTTATTAGTAATCTTACCGTTAATCTCTAATTCAAAACCGTTTCTCTTAAGACTACCCACTTTGTCATAAAGGCCTGTTCCTTTACCATTCTCATCAATTACCTCAGCTAATAAGTTATCTTGAGTAATGAAGTAATAACTAAAGTTTACCCCTAAGTGGTCGTTAAACCAGTTTGATTTAAATCCAAACTCAAATTGATCTGTATCTTGTGGTCCTGCGAATCCACCATCGTGCATCTTATAGTTTGATTGTCTTAAACTACTTGTTGTAGTATATGAAGCAAACGTACTGATGTTTTCTTGTGGTTTGAAGATTAAACCAACTGCTGGGTTCCATCTTTCTACAGTTGCACCTTCTGTTACATTTCCATTTAGACGACTGTATCTAATACCCAATAAAGCACTTAATTTATCACCAATCTGGATATAATCCTGTGCCATAAAACCATAAGTTGGTGTTACAGATTTACTGTATGGTCCTTTCTTAGCAGGACGATACTCTAAACCTTCTGGTTTCTGGTTGTTAATATCTTCTAAGACATTGATATTATCTTGATATAAAACACCATTCAAGTACGCTTCATATCCGTGAGTTTCTAAGCGATTCTCTCTATAATCAAAACCAACTTGGAAAGTGTGTTTCAACATACCTGTGAAGATATCCTTACCGATGAAATCAACTTGAATAACAGAGTTTCTATCATCGCGATCAGAACGGCCAATAGTACGCTTTCTATTAGCAAACTCACTAAAGTCAGTGATTGCCTCTTGTTTTTTGTGTAATGCAATAGATGAATCTTCAGTATCTGTTTTATAGATTGAGTTAACAGAAGAAAATCTAAAGCTCAATTTCTCTGTCAATTGTCTTTCAAAACGCGCAACATAGTTCAGAGATTGTACATTCATATTATCTTGCTTATAACCTAAGAAGCGGTTATGCGGCATTTCTAATAATTTATCTGTATAATCAGGACCTAAATTAACAGTACCTCTATCTGGTGTATAGTCACCATATAGATAATCCATTTCTAAAGTTAACTTCGTTTTATCGTCAATTTTCCAAGACAAAGATGGGTTAACGTAAAAATGCTCGTTATCTACAAATGTTCTCCATCCGTCGTTGCGCTCATAAGCACCATTAAAACGGAAAGACAACGTTTCTTTCTTATCTAATACTTGCTCAATATCAAGTGTTGGACGAACTTGTCCATAACTTCCTGTACGGAAACCAATTTCTCTCTTATTCTGGAAGTTTGGTGTTTTAGTTACTAAGTTAATCACACCCCCAGCAGCACCTAATCCATTACCTATTCCCTGTAGAATAGCAGCTGAACCTTTTATTACCTCAAGACTCTCTACACCTTGCATATCCGCAATCGCAGAAGCTGTTCTAAAGTCCGAATCCATAGCTACACCATTTCTCAAAACTGGTGTACCACGGAAACCGCGAATTGACATACTTTCTTTTACTCCACCATAACTTGCAAACTGAGTAACCCCAGCTACGTTACGAGCAGCATCTGTAATAGACAAAGCTCCTTGCTCTTTTATAATGTGATCAGAAACAATACTGATTGACTGAACTTGATCTTGTAAACCAAGTGGTAATCTTGTCAAATACTGTAGTTTTTTTACATTTTTATTTGATCGACCATAAACAGTAATATTAGCTAACTGCCCATCGTTTACTAACAAAAAGTTAGCAACCTCATCTTTCTTAGAAAAATTAAACTCTCTCACAGATGATGAAAAACCAACAAATGAAGCTTTAATAGATTGCTTTCCTTGAGGTACATCTTTTAGAATATATTCTCCATTCGCATCTGTTTGCGTCGTTATATTAGTATTCTCGATATAAATTGTTGCAAATGGCAAGGGTTTATTGACTTCATCAACAACTCTACCTTTAATGGTAGAAGATTGTGCCAATCCTACCACAGAACAACAAGCACTAAAAATAATTGTAGCAATAGTTCTCATTTAAAAATGTATTATTTAGACTGATTTAACTGAATGCAAAAGTAAACTGATTCTAAATAATTAACAAATCTTATTAAGACTTTATTTAAATAAAATATAAAATAACAAACTAAATCATATACGACACTATACTTAATCCTACTATTTACATAGGATAATTGTAAAAAACAATGAAATTCTAAGAAAAGAAAAAACACAATAAAAAGTAAAAATCATCAAAGACAATTTCAATTCATTCTCAATTAAAACATAAAATATTACAAGAATGAAATCTCCTACTCATCAAAAAAAGTAGAAAGCATCTTCCAAGTGATCGATAGAAAACTCATTATTCACTGCGTGAATAGCAATAATATCAAATCTAACTTCCTCCTCTCGAGAGTTCAATTCAATATAAGCATCTGCTGCAGTTAAAAGTCGTTTAATCTTATGGCGTTTTACAAATTCTTGAGGGAGCCCAAACTCGAGCGAACTTCGAGTCTTAACTTCTATAAAAACTAATACACCGTTGTATAAAGCGATAATGTCAATTTCTTTATCTTGAAATCTCCAATTTCGCTCTAAAATAGAATACCCTTTACGCTCTAAGTACTCCACAGCAAGTTCCTCACCTAACTTGCCAAGTTCATTGTGTTCAGCCATAACAGACAATTTTAAATATTTAGTTCCACTCCACTTGCTTTTATATTCAAACTAACTACAGCTCCCATTCTCAAAGCTCTATTTTCAACACCATGTCCTGATGGAAAATCGAACACTACAGGAAAATCATACTGAGCGACAAGACTTTTAATAATTTGAATGGCATCATAACCAAATGGAATTGCATTATCATGCATATCTGTCATTCCACCAACAATCATACCTTTTAACCCTTTTAGAAGACCATTTCTATCTAAATTGTGCATCATGCGATCTACGTGGTACAAATACTCATCTAAATCCTCGATAAACAATATCTTATCCTTCGTTTCAATACTCGATCTTGAGCCCAACAGACTATAGATGATTGAGAGATTACCGCCAACAAGCTCACCTTTTGCCTCACCGAGAATATTTGCGCTATGATGACCTACAACATAGCGGATTGGCTTGCCAAACAAAGAAGCATACAAACTGTCTTTAGACTCTTGGGTTGCTTTGGGAACGCTAAAAGCCATAATGCCGTGTAAGGTTTGAACCCCAAGGTTGTGCACATGACAATGCAGAACAGTAACATCGCTAAAACCGATAATCCACTTGGGATTAGCCATTAATAAATCAAAGTCGATTGCATCCACGATGCGGACAGTACCATATCCACCTCGTGCACACCAGATAGCCTTAACAGATTCGTCAGCTAACTGCTTGTTGAAATCCGCAGCTCGCTCTTTATCACTCCCCCCTAATTGGAAATTATCAAGGCCAATAGTATCGCCAAGTACGGGTACCAATCCCCAACTTTGTAGTAACTCAATAGCAGGTTGTGCTTCTTCTCTGCTGAATTTTCTCGCTGTACAAACAATTGCAACTTTATCTCCTTCTTTTAAATATGCAGGTTTAATCATTTTCTTTTTAATAATCATTGTTAAAAATCAAAAGCCAACTGTATAGCTATTGGCTTTTTTCTCTCCTCTGTATTGAGATTGGATACTGTAACTCCAATCAAGCGAACAGAGTCTTTTAGTTTCTCTTGGTATAATAAATCTTTTACTATATCGCGAATAATAGCCGCATCGGCAATAAAATACGGAACTGTTTTACTCCTTGTCTGCTGCAAAAAATCAGCATACTTAATCTTCAAGGTAATCGTCTTACCAGCGACATTTACTTTCTTTAACCGCAATACGAGTTCTTCCACTATCACTTCCAGTTTATCCATCAAAAAAACTTCTGAAGACAAATTCTCATCAAATGTCCGCTCTGTTCCCACAGATTTCATAACTCGATTTGGACGAACTTCCGAAGTTTGTATTCCCCTAACTAAGTGATAATACTCAGCCCCTGATTTTCCAAAGTGTTCACTTAAAAAGGCTTCACTTTTCTCTTTTAAATCCCTTCCGGTAAAAATTCCTAAATGATACATCTTCTCTGCAGTTTTCTTACCTATACCAAAGAACTTCTTTATCTCTAAGGCCTCTAAAAAGGGAATCACTTCCTCAGGCTCTATCGTTTTTTGTCCATTTGGTTTATTGTAGTCACTTGCAATCTTCGCTAAAAACTTATTGATAGAAATTCCAGCAGATGCGGTTAGCTGTAAGCGCTCGAAAATCTTTTGTCTAATCTCATAAGCAATTAAAGTAGCACTCGGGCAACCTATTTTATTTTGAGTAACATCCAGAAAAGCCTCATCTAATGCTAATGGTTCCACGAGATCAGTATATTCATAGAAGATACTTCGAATTTCTTTGGATATCTCCTTATAGCGATCGAATCGCGGTTTGACAAAGATTAAATCTGGGCAATTTCGCTTCGCTTGAGCACCACTAATAGCACTTCTAACGCCAAACTTTCTTGCTTCATAACTCGCTGCTGCAACTACTCCTCTCTCACCACTACCACCCACAGCAATAGGTTTTCCTCTCAGTTCGGGAAAATCCAATTGCTCTACCGATGCGTAAAAAGCATCCATGTCGATATGTATAATCTTTCGATCCATCTATCACAAATGTACTATTCAAATGAGTATGAAAGTTAAAATTTATCCTAAAAAAGGCCAATATTTTTAATCGAATGCTTACTTATAGGAATAAGATTTTTATAAATTTGTAGGAGCTATGAAGAAAACCGTTAAAATATTAAAATTATACCCCTTAAGATCTTATTTATTTTATAGTTTCTTTATACTAATCTGTTTTACAAACAATATGTAGTTAAAAACGAAAAAAATGAATGAATTTTTAATACAAGCTTTTATATTTCTATTTGCTGCTGTAATCTGTGTACTTATCTCAAAGAAATTAGGTATGGGGTCTGTCTTAGGATACCTATTTGCAG
>NZ_WSPP01000059.1:0-40087 GCF_009767705.1 Myroides sp. LoEW2-1
AATGATAACGGAGGTAACTTTATACTTGAGTAAGTAGCTCCACCCAGGCAGACTTTAGTCTGCTTTAACAAACTATGGACTTTCAGTCCATAGTGGTTTATTACTTCTAACTCGACAGGAGCATTAGAATCGCACTTTTGAATGGCATTCAGGATGCTTTTGGATTCTTTCATTGGTATAATGTTGTCCTTATCTCCATGTATAAGCTTAATTGGTACGCTTGCCAAACTACAAGCATCTCTATTTTCTCCACCACCACAAATTGCTATAGCAGCAGCTACACGATTTGGATATTTGGCTGTGTACTTCAAGGTTCCATAGGCCCCCAAACTCATCCCAGTCACATAAATACGAGATTCATCAATCGGGAAATGTTTTATCATATAAGTAACTATTTCCTCTACTTTATCAGGATTCCAAGGTCCTGAAGGCAATTGAGGTGCTACTAAGTAAGCGGGAATATCTAACCCTTTCTCAATTCCCTTTAAGGCTCCATATCGCTTAACCCTATTGATATCTGTACCGGAAAGACTTTTACCATGTAAAAAGATAATCAAAGGAGTTTTATCTTCTACTACTTTAGGTTCGTTTAGCCAAAAGTGATAAGTCGTTTGATCTATTACTGCTTTTGGTTGAGCAAAACTAACCACTGTAAACAAGCAGATTAAAACTTTAATAATATGCATACTTTTTGAAGTAAATATAATCAAAGAAATTAGAGTTTTTAGTTGGTTTAGAATCCGTGTTTTTTTAAAAAAAATAAATCTTTTTAAGCAAGGGAACTACTAAGTTTAAATAACTTCATAAGTGAGCTCTGATAATAATAGGATTCAAAACAGATAATAATATCTTAAAAGTCTTCTTAATTGCTGATATTTTATTTTTTTTGAGTAAATTACTTTATTAAAACACAAACAATTATGAGTAGCAAAAAATTATATGCTGGCAGTGAGATAATGGTATTGGCTGTCAGAGATCTCTTAGAAGAAAATGGCATTGCATACATTATTCGCGATGATATCGAGTCTGGTATTGCAGCAGGATATGGAATACTCGGTAAAGCTGTAAATGTATTTGTCGATCAAAATGATTTACACCGAGCACAAGATTTACTCAAACAGAATAATATAGAAGAATAGTAAACGGTTAGGTCGTGACCTAACCGTTTACTATTTTATTGCTTTTAATTCGCAATTGACAAAAATGATTAAAGCTCAATAAAAAACGGGGATACTCCATACATAGCATCCCCGCAATACAAATAGAAAAACTGACCATATCAAGTTTATATGGTCACAAAAGTAAATTAAGTAATAATCTTATCTAAGTGATTCCTTTGAAAGACTTGATCTTTTTTATATTTTGAAGGAGAAACTCCCATCACATTTTTAAATTGTTTGCTCATATGGCTTAAATCATTGTAGTACAATTTAGTTGCTATCTCTACTAAAGACAATTCACCATAAGAAATATACTCTTTTACTCGCTCAATTCTCAGTAGTATATAATAACGTTCAATAGTAATCCCTTCACTTTCAGAGAATAATTTACTGGCATAACTATATTCAACATCCAATTGTTCACTGAGATAGTAGGACATATTAATAGCTAACTTCTCATCAGCATCGACAATCTTAATTACTAAATTCTTGATTTGCTCTACTATGGCTCCACGCCTATTCTTAATTAACTCAAATCCCAAGGCTTGCAACTTCTTTTCAAATAGCAGCATCGTAGAACTCGCAAGTGGATAATGCAATATTACTTTTCCCAAAGTAACAGTGGCTTCAAGTACACCTAATTTCTTTAGTTCTTGATCTACCACGAGTACACAACGGTGGCAAACCATATTCTTTATATGTAAAACGCTATTAGTTTCCATATTTGTTTAAAGTATTATGGGGCTAAGTCATAGCCCCATGATTAAGTTATGCTTCTTTTGCTTGCGCAAGTAGTGATTTGTAGTTACTCTCATTTTCAAAGTAAGCCACTTCTCCATTATTGCCAATGATAACAATATAAGCCAAAGCTTTGTCCACTTGCTTTAAGCTAAAAGGATCTAATGCGAATCGAACTGAATTATCTTGTGGTATTCGACTCTGACACATCTGACAACAACCATAATACATCTTCCCCTCAAAAGGGACTTCTAATTGTTTGTTTCCCCCCATGTAAGCATCATTAACCATGCAAACTAAATCAGAAGGAACGTGATCCCCCTTCTTATAGAAAGTATTACTTGTAACCTCTTTGTTTTCTTGTTTTGGTAAACTTTGATGTATTTCTTCCATTGAAGTTGTTTTAACAACTGTTGTGTTGTTCTCTTTTTGCCCACAAGCAATCATTAAAAGTGCAGTAACAAACAGTGCAATACCTTTTAAACTAATTAATTTCATTCTTTTTTGTTTTACTAATTATTAATTGATTTTTGACCCATCAGCAATTTCTTCTGTTGCCATTTTAAGCATTCTCATCCCTTCGTGAAGGTCTCCAAATACCTCTATCATCATTGGCATTGTTCTACCTTTTCTAACTTTATGATGATGAGCGATGCCTGCTTTATTTTCAATAAGGTATAAGCCCAAGTTACTCTCCACTAATGCTGATTTAGGCACAAAGAAACTCGCCTGTTTTGCTTTGAGTTGTACAACAGCATCGGCAATCATATTAGGCTTTAGCAATCCTTTGCTATTATCTAAATCTGCTTGTACTTGTTCTGATCTCAATTTAAGATCTAAACTTCCAGCCTTACGCGTAATTATAGCTTTAAATCTATCCTGCGGCATGGTTCGTACAGTAAAGGAAACCGTATCACCCATTTGCAAATACGGTGTATTAGCCTCGGATATGGATAAGTTTAATCTCAACTTATTGGTATCCTCTACAATAAGTAAAGGCGTTTTATTCATTGGCCCTACATAAGCACCTACATCCACTTGTCTACTGGTAACTACTGCGTCAAAGGGCGCTTTAATAACTAAATATTGATCAATACTTTTAACCTCTTGATAAGCAGCTTTTAGAGCATTCAATTGTGCCTGATCTGCAAGCATTTTAGCCGTAATTTGCTCTAGAAAATCCGGAGCAATAGCCCCTTGGGTTTGATTTGCTTTCAAAGTTCTATCATACGTAGCTTTAGATGAGATATAATTTGCTTCTTGGGCCTTGTATTTAGCTTCTGCACTGAGCACTTGAGCTTGTAGTTCTGGAGCGTTTAAAATCATCAATACTTGCCCCTTTTTAACTCTATCTCCTATATCTACTTTTAGATCTGTTACATAACTATTGACCTTGGCAAATATCTCGGTGCGTTGATCCGCTCTAATTTCTGCTGGAAGTTGTAATTTTACATGAGGATTAGACTTCTTTAGTTCAAAAGTCTCTGTGAGCATCATATTCATTTGTTGTTGCTCATTTGCCTGTACAGGCTGTTCTTCTTTTTTATTGCACCCAGCAAGTACAATTAAACTCAATATAGCGATATATACTCTTTTCATTTTATTACTTATTATCAACTGGTAAATAATGGATACTTTCTTTATCTTCTGGGTCTAAGGACGGTGACTGTCTTGTAGATTTATTCATTACCCATGCAAAAACCATAGGCAAAATTATTAGTACAGAGAAAGTCGAGGCGAATAAGCCTCCTATCACAGCTCTACCTAATGGAGCTACCTGCTCTGTTCCTTCACCAAATCCTATGGCCATAGGCATCATTCCCGCAATCATTGCTAAAGTCGTCATTGCTATTGGACGAATGCGCAGTTTGGTTGCTTCTATAGCAGAGGCTGTTGCACTCCAACCTGATTTTCTCAAAGTCTCTGCATTGTTAATTAACAATACTGCATTTGCTATGGATACACCTACAGACATAATTATTCCCATATATGATTGTAGGTTTACAGTCGATCCCGTTAGTTTAAGTAAACTCAATGAGCCCAACATCACAAAGGGAACGGTAGTTAAAATCACAAACGACACTTTAAACGATTGGAAGTTAGCAGTCAACATTAAAAAAATAACGACAATGGCAACTAACAATCCATTAGCAAGGCTCTTCATCGTTTCGTCCAAAACAGGGGCCATTCCCTTTAATTCAACGTTTACTCCTTTTGGCAATTCTCCCAACTCTGCAATAGCTTTTTCTACATCTTGCTTTGCTCGATTCAAATCTGTCTGATGTATATTGGCAATAACGGTGACATATCCCATGGTTCCTTCATTATAACTTTCTGCTAAAGCTTTACTTTCAGTAATTGTTGCTACATCACTTAGAATTGGGCGATCTGCATTCTTAGTTAGTGGAATACTCTCTAACTCCTGCTTGCTGTTTAATTGATTTTGAGGCATTTGAACTTGCACGTCATAGGCAATCCCCATCATACCTCCTACCCACATATTGCGATTAGTATATCTGGAAGAAGCTGTTGTAGCAACTAATGATTTGGCAATATCCATTGCATCTAACCCCAATTGTGCTGCGCGTACTCTATCAATATTAATCTCATAAGAAGGATAATTCATCGAGATTGGCATTTGTTGGTCACGCATATAGTCTATCTGATTGAGTTTGACCAATAACTTATTAGCTACCATCATATTCATTTTTCGCATCATACCAGATACGCGTATTTCAATTGGCGTATTGGTCCCTTGACTCAAGATCTTCTCCGTTAACTCAATGGGTTCAAAAGTTAGTTTTAACTCGGGCAATGTCTGTTTTATTCTCTGTCTTATTTCATCTTTCAATTCGTCCGTATTACCCTTGAAATCCTTAAACGAAATCTGCATCAACGCTTCGTGTGGTCCAGCATTGTATAAGTAAATCGGGCTAACAGCAAACGATGAGGGATGTTGTCCTATAAAGGCGGAGGAAATAGCAATCTTTTCTTTGCCGTATAAATCCTCTATTTCTTTCAATACTGATTTTATCTTTTTTTCAGTATGCTCAATTCTCGTTCCTTCAGGAGCGGTAATTCTCAATTGAACCTGACTTGAATTAACAGTAGGAAGGACGTCTTTTCCAATGTTGACATATAAAATTGCTACACTAATCAAAGCGATAACGGTTGAGAAGATTACAATAATGCGTTTACTTGGCATCATTCGATCCACCAAAGCGACAAAGCGATTCTTAAATTTGTCAAAGCCACTTGCCTTCTCTGGTAGGTTGTGTTTAGCTATATCGTATTTCATCATCCAATTGGCCATAATAGGAACAAAAGTCTGTGAGAGCAAAAATGATACTGTCATTGCAAAACCAATAGCCATTGCCAAAGGCATAAACAGCGAACCTGGTATACCAGTCATCATAAAAGCTGGTGCAAAAACGGCCAGAATACTGAACAAAATCAATAGCTTAGGAAAAGCTATTTCCTTACACGCATCCCAAATAGCTTGTGCCTTATTCTTACCTAAGGCCAAATGTTGATGTATATTTTCTATAGTAACCGTACTTTCATCTACTAAAATACCAATAGCTAAAGCTAAACCTGATAAGGTCATAATATTTATAGTCTGACCAAATAATTTCAAAAATAATACTGATGAAATAATGGCAATTGGTATGGTAAGAATAACAATAAAAGCTCCTCTTGGATCTCTTAGGAACATCAAGACCATAAGTCCAGTCAATAAAGCACCTAAAACTCCCTCTACAATTAAGCTCTTTACAGCATTGATTACATTGACAGATTGATCAAACTCATAGGAGATTTTCACATCTTCAGGTAAGTTTCTCTGTATATGAGGAATAGACTCTTTTAGTTTCTCTACTACATCATAAGTAGAAGCTTTACCAGACTTGGCAATGTTGATATATACAGAACGCTTACCATCGACAAGAGCATACCCTGTTGTTATATCTGCACCATCTTTTACAGTAGCAATATCGCGAATATACACGTTGTCTACTTGTCCTTTGAACAGGGGAATATCACCAAACTCCTCGACTGTTTTAAGCGTATTGTTTGTTGGTGTTAAATAGTTTTTATCTCCAACGTAAATATTTCCAGAAGGCATAGTCACGTTTTGACGAGTGATTGCCTCAACAACTTGTTCTGGAGAAATCTGATGTGTACGAATTTTATTCGGATCAATATTAATCTCTATGGTACGCGGAGACCCACCAAAAGGAGGTGCAGTTGTTAATCCTGGAATTTTAATCAAATGAGGCCTTGCTGCAAAATTCGCAATATCTTGTAATTCATTATTAGTTTTAGTATTCGATCTAAAGACCAACTGCCCTACAGGTTGAGAAGATGCGTCAAATCGAATAATAAAGGGAGGCGGTGCTCCTGGTGGTAAAAATATAACTGAACGATTAGACAGAGCGGAAATTGAGGCAATCGCTTCTCCCATATCTGTTCCCTCGTAGAAATTTATTTTCATCAAGGTCAACCCTTGTGTGTTTTTTGTTTCTATACTCTTGATGCCATTGGCAAACAACATCATATTTACATACATCTTTGTAAAATAACCTTCCATTTGTTGTGGTGTATACCCATTGAATGAATGGGCTATATAAACCACTGGCAGGTTCATCTCGGGTAAAATATCAACAGGGATATCTTTAGATGACTTTACTCCAAAGAATAACAGTCCCAATACCAATACCATAATTGATATTGGTTTGCGCAAAGCAAAACGTATTAAATTCATCTTTTTTTATTTTTGGGGTATAGCGTTTAACAAGTAATTTATATCTCCCTTAGCAGAAGATTCCAATAACAAAGCTTGCCAGACATTGTTCTGTGCTATCTCAAAATCAATCTCGGCTCTTTGTAGGGTATACAAAGCTTGTGTAAAATCTACTAAGTTGCTCAATCCATTCTCATACAATGCTTTTTGCTGTGCAAAAGCAGTGCTTGCAGCACTAACTTGTATTTTTGTTTGTCCTAAAATATCCTGGGCATTGACAAATTTTTCTGCTGCCAACTTTTGTTGATTTTCCAGTTCTTTGCTCATCCTACTGTATTGATAAGAAAGGCTATTTGTGAACTGCTCTTGTTCTTTGCGTTTGGAAGTAGTCTTGAAAAAGTTTGTAATATTCCAAGTCAAAGTAAGACCTACTAAATAATTTGAACGATCAATACCAACGCCATTGCTGTAATTTCGAGTAAATGCAGTATTATCTTGTACATAGTTCCACTCAAAACCTGATCCTCTACCCTGAATAATACCAAAGGCATTTAAAGTAGGTAGACTCCCTTTAACAATGAGTTTCTCCATAACTTTGCTTTGATCTATTTGACTTTGATGCAATTGCAAAATAGGGTGTTCTACTACCTCATTGGATAAACCTTCCGCTATATTGGGCTGAGAAATCGTAAAGACTTCATCCAACTGATATGGCATTGTTGTTTGATTTAGCAAAACAGCCAAAGCTTTTTGATATTCAATCTCCTTGTCGTAAGCTTTTAGATAAAGTGCTTGAGCATTGGCTAATTCTGCTTGAGCTAACTGTTCGTCCACCTGAGCAATTAAACCGCTATCAGCATTGGCTTTTGTTACCTCGTAGAATACCTTAGCCCTCTGAAGATTTTGTTCTTGTACAAATTTAATGCGCTGAGCTGCTAAAAGGTTCAAATAAGTAGCTCCTACTTTGATTTGCTGCTTAAATACTTCTTGATTGAGATCTTCAAGGCTTACTCGTTCTTGAGCTTTAGCCATCTTTACTTGTTGTCTTGTTTTTCCAAATGAGAAAACATTCCAATTAATGTTGGCAAAGTATAATGATCCGAATGCAGCATTCCAATTCTGTTCTGCTAAAGGCATTGAAGTTGAAGCAGATCCCAATCCTCCATAAGCATAAAGAGGACCATTCTGAGCATTAATAGTACCGTAACTTTGTTGAGCACCAAAGGTCAAATCAGGGAAGTAGTTTCCTTGCGTATAAGTAGTATTCTGCTGTAGCGCTTTTAGTTTAGCTTCTTTGACTTTTAATAAGTCATACTCTTGTGTAGTTTGTTCGATTGCTTGTTGAAGTGTCAGCTTTTGAGCATAAGCACTTGAGGCAATACCAAATAAAATGAACAAAGCTAATTTATTCATTTTCATAAATATTCATTGCGTTTAATTAAAAAATAAAGAACTCTATACCTTAAAATTGAATAAGGTATATTTATCAATATGATTTCTTAATCAAATTCTATATACGCAATTCTTGATGTAGATAGGAATTTCTCTTACGAAGTAAACATAAGGAAGAAAGGAAGCAGTCTGAGAAACTGTTGAAACAACACCTTGGAATACGTAACCAAAATAAGGATGTAAAATGGCATCTATAAAGAATGATGCCTTGACAATTTGAGCAGATGTTTTCTGAAAATCAGCTTTTACTTTTACTATCTCAACAGTTTGCTTACAACATTCCTTTTGTGGGTTCTCCACTTGTTTTCCATTCACCTTACAGAATCCGCATTCACTTTTTGATTCGTAAGTTGAAGACATAGAAGTCTGTTGCACGATTCCTTGACAGATGTGCTGATATGTTGTAAATCCAGACGAAATAACAACAAATAATAGACTAAATAATATGGAAAATACCTTCTTCATTGTGGTTGCTAAATTATACTACTTCTCTAAATAGATTGTTATACAATTTTGATAGGGAGTTGTATAATTATGCTTGAGAACAAGCACAAAAAAAGCTCTAAAAATTAAATAGAGCTTTTTATGCAAATCTTACCAAGGTCTTTTGTCTGTTTGTACAGGCGCCGTTAAATCAAATTCTACTGAGAAAGCACTCTCTTTATCAACGCGTTTTAAATTATAGGTAAACTTAAACTCATCGACTGTAACATACCAAACATTGCCAGCAGTAGGCGCTAATAAATCAACTGTCTGTTGATCAGCTGGAAAAAATTGGATATTATTAGTTCCTGTATTTGTTGTTGTTCCACCATACATTGTTATTTCATCTGCTACTCCACCCTCCTTGCGGTGATCGTGTTTTAGCTCCAACCTTTCTCCCTTTAGAGTAAATATCCATGTTCTCGATAAGTCATCACCTACAAAAAAGGGAATCTTAACTTGATCGCTATTGCATTCCATAACATACATAAGCAATTCTTTATCTTTAAAATCTTCAGGAACAGAAGTCGATACAATCTTGCCTTTATAAGCTGTACCACATAATTGTGATAAACTGTTTAGAAATTGTTTTGGAGCTAACTCCTTTGAAGATTGTGCAAAAGAGTTCACGGCAAATGCCAAACTGAGTAATATAAACGTGTTTTTCATTATAAAACATTTTGTATCAAACATAATCATTCCTTCAATAGCTTAGTTGTCTATGACTAAATAAAGTGTAAAAACTATAACACATAAATTCAATGAGTCTTTAAAAAAAGAAAATAATTCTCTTTAACCCAGATTACGCTATAGACATATAAACGAAAAGTAATGATACAAAACAGCTCTAAATTAGTCAGTGAAGCATACGATAGTATGGTTTTAGAACTAATGAAAGAGATATGAAGTAGAATTGCTTTGTAGTATTTGGCTAATGCGTAATCTGGGTTTAAGGCTTAGCTATTCCATAGTATTCTCCCAAAGAGATTTCATATTCAAGTCCAATACCCCTTTATAAGGCCCTAAGACACTAAAAAAGGCATTATCTACTTCTTTAACTACAATGATAGCTTTCTCTAAAGATTCTTTCCCAAAAGGGCTCAAATTGATTATTTTGGCCCTGGTGTCTGTAGGGTGATCTTTTCTTTGAATCATCTTCTTTTCTTCTAAAGTGCGTAAAACTTTCGATACCATCATGCGATCTGTATAACTGTGGTTCGCTATATCAATCTGTGATACGATATTAGTTTGTAGTAAAAGCGAATCCAATGTTGTTAATAAAACAAATTGGGTATAGGTAATGTCCAACTTATCTAACTCTTTTTTTATACTTCTCTGCCAAGCCATAGTTACTTGCCAAAGTAAAAAACCAGAACTTAATTCTGTCGATTCGAATTGTAAATCTCCTGTTTGTGTCATCGTAATTTCTTATGTCTTTGATTCTAAATTTATCTCTTGTCTTTACTTAATAAATTTCAAAATATACTCCAACTTATGGAAGCCGATTTTTCAAATTCTAAAACTAAAATTTATTGCATTTTTTTCACGGTAACTAGAATAAAAAATGTGGTGTTTTTTATCTATTTCTAAAAACTATTCCAATTGTAAAAGTCAGAATGCTTAACCTATTTTTCTTATAGTATCTATAAGTTAAATCGAACCAAACTTGTCGAGATTTAGTTCTTGTATTAAATCTGCTAACTACATTGGAAGCAGATCATAATTACAGAGGAAAATAAATTTAGCAACAAGTCAACTCTATATAACTAACTGCTCAATGCTATTCAAATACGAATCTGATCAAAATAAGTTAGCTCAAAAATAAAACAACTTTAAAGACTGCTAAATTAAGTTGCTTTAGGGTGTTTGACTTTGAAAAAGCACAATTAACTTCCTTTGTTGACTGAGAGCTGGTTTTAGCTATAAAATAACTTTTGACAACTTCTTATAGTTCGAAATAAGCCACATTGTTGTTGCAAATATAATAACCTTGACAACAATATGCAATTTTTATATTTAACAATAAATATTTTAATTACATTAATATCTTAAAATCAAATAGTTGTAAATAATACTTAAAGTCTTAGTTTAAGTTAGGTTTAATTAGTTATAAGGGGCCTTACCTATATCTTATTTTAAAAATTAGTGTTTTTTTAAGGAATGATTTTACCAACTTTAAACCTAATTAAACCTTGCTAAATGAACCTCTTAGGGATACTGACATTTTGACAAAAAGACCTTTTTACAGAGGGACTCCTATTCAAAATAGATGGCTAACAAAGTAAGTTAACCTATTAATTTTTTATTTAAAGTATTAGTTTAAGTAAACATACTTAACTCCTATTTTATATCTTGTAATATTATATAGATTCAGGAGATTCATTTTGTCAGTTTACCAAATTACAAACCTTACAATTTCGAAAATAAACGATATACTATGATGATAAAGATCTGCAACCCTACCCTTTTTATACTCTCTTTTATAAGAAATTATTTTACCTGAAAAACATCTTTTATTTCAAATTTCTATCCTAGAATCAACTTTACATCACGGTCTAAAGAAGATTACATTAATTGACTTTTTTACTTATCTGCATCTAACTTTATTTCTCATTATAACAAGGAAAAGCTTTGAGATAGCTAAACCCAAAACACAGCTTTACGCCTCTTAGATGAAGTATAAAAAAGAGCATTTTGACTTGTTCTTTCTTATGTAAAAAGCGATGCTTTTTCCCTTTGATCTAACCATGTGTTGAAGGCTTCAAAAAAACAGAAAGGGCTACCCAAAGAATGAGTAGCCCTGTGTATTATTTTTAGTTGAATAATCTCCTATTTAGAGAAATAAGTTTTATTGTAGATTAAACGGAAAGCATTATTAACAGCTTGATGAATGACAGTTGAATGTAACTCCTCTGGCAGGTAGTCAAAGTGTGAAGTAATATGTTTATTACCTTGTAAGCTGTCATATAAATCCTTAGCATACTGATACATCATTTCATCTTCTTCTTTGCTTGGAGCGCCTACATAAACATTGATATCCTGTTTAATTTTATCTAACAAACAAAGGGAGTCTTTATTTAATAACTTACCATCTGCCCACCATAAACTTGGACTTATAATAATATAATTTTCAAATAAGTATGGATGTTTTAACAGGACATAAGTTGAATATAAGCCGGCTAACGATTCTCCGATAACAGTTCGTTGATTACTTGCGTGAAAGTTTCTTTCTATGTAGGGAATTACTTCAGATTCTAAGAATGCAGTATAAGCTTCTGCTCTGCCGTATTCAACAAACATATCTTTGCTATACCCCACTTTCTCAACGAAATCAAGGTTATCTACTGCAAAAGTCATATCCTTTCTACGATTGATCGTTTCTATACCCACTACGATAGAGTTAGGAAAACGCGCTATCCAAGGCTGAGAGTTAAACTTGACCAATCCTGCCAGGTGAATAAAATCTTCTTCTACTCCACCGTCTAATATGTACACAACGGGATATTCTTGTTTAGATAAAGGATCATACTCTGCAGGTAAAAGGACATTGATTACTCTTTCTTCATTTAGAATTTCTGAGTGCAATGCTATAGTTTTACCAATTTCTAATGGTTTTATATTTTCCTGAGCAATACTGGTCATTGTAGCTAATAACGCTGCTCCACATAAGGCTAATTTTATATTCATCATTTTTGTTTTATTAGTTTGAAACTTCCAAATGTATCAAAAAGAATAGTTTTATTTAATTTAATTATTCCAATGAAGTTTGCTAAAAATAGAAAAGGAGCTATTCTCCAATAGAATAGCTCCTTTTTCAACAACAACAAAACGTCTTTTCTTAGCCAGTTAAATTTACTAACTCTCCTATTAGGTCTGTTACGGAAACCCGTAAAATCAAACAAAAAAAGGCATCTAATTTAGACACCTCTTTGTTTTATTATTTAATACCTTCATTATAAGTCACTTGCTCTTCCATAAAAATTATCGTCTTCTACGACAGAACGATAATAAAAAGTGCCTAAATCTAATCCTGTATCTTTAAATAGTTCTTCAACCGTATACTCCTTCTCACTGCGATAAAACAAATCCGAGTCAATATACCCTATAGTTCCCGTGTTGAGGTTTAAAATTATTAAATCATCGTGTAATCCGCTACCGATGATATAATATCCTTTTTTGTAGATTTCTTTATTGTATTTACTAAAGTTAGAACCATGTAAGAAAGCAACTTGACTAAACAAATTCTTGCCAAAACGCCATCCAGATTCGTAAGAGTGGTTAATAAAGAACGTACCTATTTCCTCTCCGAAATTTCGAATAAAATTAGCTTCAGCAGTTTTTGTTAGAGGGCGTTTCTCCATATTAAACTTCTGTTTCATAATCTCAACCGCTTGGTCAAATAGCGCAACATTAATACTTTTTATTTCTTTCATACTACTAAATTACAAAACTATTGTTATACTCCATAAAGTTATAAATCTTCCCAAACAATGCAATCTGCTCTAAATCAAAATTGATAGACATCTCATATTGGTTCTGTCCATTAGGGTAAATTTGAAATACTATCACTACAGTATTTTCAATTTCCTTCACCGTAAGAAAGTGGAAGTTATGTCGTTTAAAGTTTAAGATCACCTCCTTTGTTTGCATATTCTCAATTGAAAATACCCCTACCCATAGCGACATTCTCATTTCAACAAACTCAATATGAATGAGGTATTGACCATCGACAATGGAAATTTGCTCGGAACTATTCTCTTGCACCATACTACTCGCCTATTAATTTTCGTACAATTTCCTGAATACTGTACTCAAAGTAATTTCCATGCTTATCTCTATTTCGAAGAAATAAAGCGTAGTCATATCGCTCAAAATTAAGCTTTAACCACTTGTGGTAATACTCATCTAAATACAATCCAAATTCTTGTTCGAAAGTCAAGACTTCTTCTTGTCCTAATAGATCTTCAAAAGTCTTTATTCTAGTAATTACTTGCGTCAATTCTTCTTGGCTAACATGTTTTACTATAAGTGGATCTGGTAAAGCAATACGGAAAGCAAGAACCTCCATTTCTTCCTCCTCCCACCATTCACTCAAATTGTATTGAGAGAGGTCTTTTTGGGTTAGTTCTGATAAGTACTCCTTTACTTTCCCATAAATAATGCCATGCTTATCATCATACTCATTAATATACTGGGAGTAGTCTCGTATAGATTTTAGCACTTGAGCATAATGCTTTTGTGCAATATTCATTTGTGGCAATATTTCTTCTCTCAATTCCATTTAAACTCATTAATTGCTATCATTCTATTTTCCTAATTACTGTAATTCGTCTTGTTTTTAAGTATATTTCACAAAAGGACCTCTAAAATATGGTATAAAAAATCCATTTGTAATAACCTTCTAAATCTTTAAATAAGAATAACCCTAAGAACGGTACTTAGTTGTTTAATATTTAGTTTAAAACAGCATTTAAAACCTTGTTACTCTGCATTCTTGAGTAAATGCTTATTGTGTTTGTCGCTCCAAAGTTGTAATTGCTTCAAAATATAGACTATTTCTACGCCACGTGGTGTTAACTCATACTCTATCTTGAGATTTGTCTCAGGAACGATCTTCCTGCCTATTACCCCCAATTGTTCAAGCTCATTTAATTGATTAGACAAGATCCTTTTACTTATTTTAGGAGTAATACTTCTATGTAATTCTAATGTGCCGGCAGGAACCAATTCAAGTTCTAATAAAATTGCAGCATTCCAACTTTTGGCTAAAATATCCAAGGGCAAACGAACACCACAAACATCATAAATCTGCTTTGATTTTGCTGAAAACATATCAATTTCTTTAACATACAAAGATACTATATTCTATCTCATTTTGTGAATAATATACTACCGAAATAACTCTATTTGTTATTCTAAAAGTAACTTATTGTATTTAATTTGGAATAGGTTTCAATTTTAAATGAACTTTTAGCAATGGTAAAAGGGAAAGCTTTAAGAATTAAACTATTCATTTTTACAAGTGATTGTCCTCATATAATTCTGACTGATTATCTTTTTTACAAAAAAGGAGGCTATTTTGGTCGCACTTCCTTAGGGGTTTCTTGGGGGTTGGTAGCAGTTTGCTTGCTAAAACACCCCTTTTTGGCAGTAAAACTACAAGAATAGTGCAAGAAACCCCCAAGAAAGACCAAGGGAAGCAGTATCATATCATTTGTTTAATAAGTTTGGAATTTGCCTAACACACTAAAGCAAAATAATACGTAGTTGTATGAATAGAATATTCTCGTTATACCTTTCAATATTAGAATCAAACTACTTCGCATAATGAGTAAGAACACATGCAAAAGGCAATCTTGTTTATTCTAATTAACTAATCTTTTTCATATCCTCTGACTTGAGATATCGAGTAAAAAAAAGCGCACCTGAAACAAATTCAGAATGCGCTTTTGTAGGTAATTAAAGCTAAGTTATCTTTAAGTCGTGTTGTTAAAAATCTGTAGCTTCGTTATAATGACTAAATGTCTTTGCTGTATAGGCATCTATAGAAAAATCAGCAGCAGTAGCTGACAAGTAAAAGAATGTTCCCAAGTCCATGCCCATATCGATGTGTACTTCACTTATAGGTAGGCTATTGGATTCCCATAGCAAGTCGTGAAAGATATACCCTATACGAGAAGTATGTTTGTTAAAAACAATAGGATCTCCGTTCAAACCACTTCCTATAATGAAATATCCCTTCTTGTATAATTCTTGATTGTGTATTGCTAAATTCTCTGTTCGAAAGCTGTTAGCAGTATGAAAGTAATTGCTATTAAAGTCAAGTTCTTGTCTAAAGGAATACTTTCTCATAAACTCTGCAAAGTCTAAAGAAAGGTGTTCTTTCATGAATTGATAATTCAACTCTGTTAATTTGATAATAGCTATATCTTCTTGATCAAAAGTTTGCTTCATAGCATCGATAAACAAATCTTCTCCAAACATACGCGTAGGCATTAGGATTACTTATTCGCTTCTTAATTCTCCAATTTCTCTAACTAATTCTGGATAGTGTTTTTGAAGTTCCTTACCTGAATAAGGCTCACGAACCCAGTCACTCTCAGCTAAATCATAATGTTCTATTTCAGGATATAGTAAATCAGTTGCATCTCGAATTACTAAAGAGTCTTCCTGGTCATATTTCACTTCATACGCTGTCTCACTGACATACAACAGTCCTTCTGCACTTGTATCCCCAATATCGCAGGAGTAGTCACCACTGATAAAAGATTCTATATTCTGAACTATATCATAGAAAAATTCTTTTCCCTGTAAGATTAGCCAACAGCGAAAATAGATAAAATCATCTGTTGAAATATAGCCTTCAAAATCGTAAACCTCTTTTTTTATTTCAAAAAAATTGTTCAGAATAATATAAAAATCAGCTATTTCCACTTTGTTTAACTGATTGATTTTCTCCCTCAATACTTTCTCAAATAGAATAAAATCGTCTTTCTCATATTGAGATAAAACGGTAACTATTTGATCTATATGTTCATCAGTATCGAAAGGTTCCTCATTTTGACTTTGATTACCTTGTCTGATAATATCCCAAAAAAAGGCTTCATCTAAACGTATATTCATATACAGTTATTTTCACTTAGTAAGTAGATAAGCTATTCTTTTCAAAGATTTGCTTATCCCTTAAACAAATTTAGAACTAATACTTTTGTATAACAATAGTGATTGTTAAAGAGTTTTTTGTTATTTTAATAGAGAAAAGCTAAGTGCCAATTTACAATTAGTTAATCTTTTTATAGAAATTCAATGAATACAGGATGATCTACTCTTATTTTTATTTGGATATAATACAGTTACTTTCAAACAGATAACACTTTAAACCTACTGCTATCACAATTAAAAACTACGTCCTATAATTCAAAGGAATAACAACCACTGTACTTTCACTTATATTTTATAAATACTCCCCTACCTTGGTCTATATTTATTACTTATATTTGTAGCGATTAAAAACAATATGTATTAAAAATAAGCATAAATGAACACAGACGAAAATTTTCACGACGAAATGGGAGATAACCACATTGCTTCAAGTGATGCTACACCATTAAGAAGTGATGCGTTTGACCGCACAGATGACGAAAAAATAGAAATTATAAAAAAAGATGTAGAGAACATTTTAAACACTTTAGGTTTAGACTTAACTGATGACAGTTTAAAGGGGACACCTAACCGTGTGGCTAAGATGTTTGTAAAAGAAATATTTGGAGGGTTAAACCCAGCAAAGAAACCAAGTTCTTCTACATTTGACAATAAATATAAATACAACGAAATGTTAGTTGAAAAGAACATCGTTGTATATTCTACTTGTGAGCACCACTTACTTCCTATCGTAGGACGTGCACACGTGGCTTACATCTCTAATGGAACAGTAGTTGGTTTGTCTAAAATGAACAGAATTGTAGATTACTTTGCTAAAAGACCACAAGTACAAGAACGCTTAACTATTCAAATCGTTAATGAACTGAAAAAGGTTCTTAATACAGAAGATGTTGCATGTGTGATTGATGCAAAACACTTATGTGTAAACTCTCGTGGTATCCGCGATATCGAAAGTAGTACAGTTACTGCTGAATTTGGTGGACGTTTTCAAGAAGAAAGTGTACGCAAGGAATTTTTAGATTACATCAAATTAGAAACTAAATTCTAATTACAACATAGATATTATTTTAAATATGGCATTATATCAAGAACAACAATTAAAAGTGTACAACTCCTTATCTGGAGAAAAAGAAGTTTTCACACCTATCCATGATGGAAAAGTAGGTATGTATGTATGTGGACCTACTGTTTACAATTATGTACATCTTGGGAACTGTCGTACTTTTATTTCTTTTGACTTGGTGTATCGCTATTTAAAGCACTTGGGATATCAAGTACGCTACGTTAGAAACATTACCGATGTAGGACATATGGTTGACGATGTAGACGAAGGAGAAGATAAAATCGCTAAAAGAGCTCGTATTGAACAAATCGAGCCTATGGAAATTGTGCAAAAGTATACCTTAAACTTTCACAACATCCTTAAGCAGTTTAACAATTTGCCTCCAAGTATTGAGCCTACAGCTACAGGACACATTATTGAACAAATAAACATTATTCAAGAAATCATCAACAATGGTTTTGCTTATGAAGTTAATGGTTCTGTTTACTTCGATGTCGAAAAGTATAATAACTCCTATAACTACGGTGTTTTAAGTGGACGTAAGATCGAAGATATGTTATCTAATACAAGAGAATTAGACGGACAATCTGACAAAAAGAATCCTTTGGACTTTGCCTTATGGAAAAATGCTGAACCACAACACATTATGCGTTGGCCTTCTCCATGGGGAGATGGTTTTCCTGGTTGGCACCTTGAATGTACGGCAATGAGTACAAAGTACTTAGGTAAGCACTTTGACATTCACGGGGGTGGAATGGATTTAAAATTTCCTCACCACGAATGTGAGATTGCACAAAATGAAGCCTCTACAGGTAACTCACCTGTTAACTATTGGATGCATGCTAATATGCTTACTCTAAATGGTAAGAAAATGGCTAAATCTACTGGAAATAATATCTTGCCAAACGAATTGTTCTCAGGAGAAAATAGCATCCTAAGTAAAGGGTTTTCACCAGCTGTGACAAGATTCTTTATTTTACAAGCTCATTATAGAAGTATTTTAGATTTTTCAGATGATGCTATTTTAGCCTCTGAAAGAGGTTACTTCAGATTAATGGAAGCAATTAAATCGCTAAAAGATTTAAAGACTTCAAGTAATTCTTCTGTAGATATTGCCAAGTGGAAGCAATCTTGCTATGATGCAATGAACGATGATTTTAATAGCCCAATTTTAATTGCAAACTTATTCGAGGCAGTTAAGATGATCAACTTAATCAAAGACAATAAGGAAACTATTTCAGTTTCTGATTTACAAGAACTAATTACAAGTTTGAATGGTTTTGTATATGATGTCTTAGGTTTAGAAGATAGTCAAGCAACTACTGTTGATAACGGAAAACTTGAAGGGGTAGTCAATATGTTAATCGGCATGCGAAACGAAGCTCGTGCTAATAAAGATTTTGCAATGTCTGATCACATTAGAGATGAACTTGCCAAATTGGGTATTGAACTTAAAGATGGTAAAGAAGGCACTACATTTACATTTTAATAATATAATAAAAGCTATAAGATAACCTTCTTATAGCTTTTTATTCTTACAGACTTATGCTTAAAAAGATTCTGATATTTCCTTTTATTGTGCTTGTGCGATTTTATCAAGTCGCAATATCTCCTCTATTTCCCCCTGCTTGCAGGTATAGTCCTACTTGCTCACAATATACTTTAGAAGCTTTAAAGAAACACGGTTTATTTAAAGGAGGATGGTTGGCTATTAAGCGTATTTTGAGTTGTGGCCCTTGGGGAGGTAAAGGATATGATCCTGTCCCTTAAGTTGACTACTCAGCCTTATTAAACAAACTTAATGATGAATGCACTTAAACTGCAATCTCTTTTTTAAAAGTAAAGATAAATTCATACTTTTAACTTTTAACTCTACACTGTATTTATGATACACTCACTAAATATGATATGGAATCCTTCAGAAGGATTTGACTTAGGTTTTATTAAACTGCGCTATTACAGCTTGATGTTTGTTGTAGCTTTTGGTTTAGGTTGGTTCTTGATGAAAAAGATCTATGATCGCGAAGGAGAATCAGTTGAAAAACTCGACAAGCTTTTTATTTACACAGTATTAGCTACTTTAGTTGGAGCTCGATTAGGGCATGTATTCTTCTATGATTGGGATTACTACAAAGACCACCTTTTTGAGATTATCTCCCCTGTGCGCTTTTCTCCTAAGTTTGAAATCGTTGGATTTAGTGGACTTGCCAGTCATGGGGCAGCAATAGCTATTATTTTAGTTATGTATTATTACAGTAAGAAAATTGTAAAGAAACCTATCCTTTGGATATTAGATAGAATCGTTATACCTGTTACCAGTGGAGGAGTATTTGTTCGCTTAGGTAACTTTTTCAACTCTGAAATTGTCGGGCATGAAACAACAAGCGCTATGGGTATTCGCTTTCTAAGAGATCGCTTTTCACCAAATGAAATCAGACAAATCACTGGGATAAATGATTACAACCAAGCTTATCATGCAGTTGCTACAGATCCTCGTTTTGCTGAAGTATTAGCCAAAGTAGTACCTAAACATCCTACTCAATTGTACGAAGCATTTGGATATGTGATTGTCTTTATCATAATTTACTATATGTACTGGAAGACAGATGCTCGTAAAAACTTAGGTTTAATATTTGGTGTCTTTTTAGTTCTATTATGGACAGTAAGATTTATAGTAGAGTTTGTCAAAGGTAGCCAAGGAGGCTTTGAAGATACTTTAGGATTGCTATCAACAGGACAATGGCTTAGTATTCCGTTTATCCTTGTAGGAATTTACCTGTGGATAACGGCTAAAAATAGAGTTTATACATCATAAAATAAAAGCAGAGCTAATCAATCAAGATTAGCTCTCTCTATTTATATTTCTCTCTTGAAAGTATAATAGATTCTTTGTGTAGTACTCCCAGTAATACAAGGGGCTGCAGATACAAGTTCCCAACCTTGACTTCCTAAATCATTTAATATCCTATCTGCTTCTTCTATTTTCATTTTGGCAAAGAATCCATTGGTTAGAATTTCAATTGTTTTGTATTCAAATCTTTTCATAAGACAATATTATTAATTGTTAGTTCTAAGATAATCCTTTTTTATATACTTAGCCACTTACGCTATGATTTCACTGCCGTTGGATTTGCTTGTAATAGAAAATTATAAAAGCTTATAAAGTCTTTATTCCACAAGCGAATGTTAGGGATAAACTTATAGGTTATTATCCCCCCTGCCTCACTTATAGAAATACTCCAAACGGATGTGTTGGCAATCTTAGTACTTGTGCGCTTCAGCTGCACAATTGAATCTAAAGGATAGTTTACTTTACCGCTGTTTGGATACACGATAGATAGATTTTGGGAATTAAAGTACAATTCAATATTGCTTACTGCGCTTTTAAACAAAAGTGCTTTAGAGGAAATCTTCTTGTATCCTCTTAGATTTACAGAGTCCGAAAGCATAGGTATATGAGATGGATGACTATAAAGAGTATTGTTATATTGCTTTTTATCTTTTAAAATTTGATAAGTAATCAAACTGCCTAATAATAACGTTATCAGTGACAAAACGATAATTAACACTTTGGAAGATATTGGCAAGACAAACACAAGCAGCATTAAGAGAATTGCATATCCCACAACAGGCATAAGAATTATTCTAATTATATTTTTCATTCTACTTTATTTCGCAATTAAGACAAATCGCCTCCACCCTATTTAATGTAAATTTTCGTTGCCTTTTATAGCATTAAATCACTACTTTTCATCAGGCAAAATATACATCAGAATGGATATCAAATATACTACTCAGGATAGAGGTAATAAAAAAGATTATCAACAATATTTACAAGCAATGGATGCTATTTCCATTGAAAAGGTTGCGTCTGCAAGTGTTTTCTTTCAACCTAAGGATGGGAATACTATAGTAGATGTTGGAATGGCCTCAGGAACCAGTACGGCAATCCTTGCTCAACTATTCCCTAACCAACATATTATTGGAGTCGATATAAACCCTAAGATGGTCGAAATTGCAAATGATTTATATACAATGCCCAATCTTACGTTCAAAGAAGATGATGGAGAAAAACTATTGACATTTGAAGAAAATACAATTAGTGGCTTTTTTAATTGCTCTGCTATTCATCACATCACTTCTTACAATGATTATGATTCTAATAGAGCTTTGAGCACCCTTAAAAGACAAGTAGATTTACTGAAAGAGAACGGTATACTTGTCATCCGTGACTTTGTAAAGGTAGAACAAAAAGAGGTTGTAGTAGAGCTTTCTACCCTGGATAAAAAAGATAGACCAAACGATGCAGATCTCTTTATTCAATTTAGTAAAACTGCAAGATCTTTAGCGACTGAACAAGGGTTTCCAATAGCGGAATTACCTTCTTTAAGAACCAATACCAAACGCTTTCAAGCTTATTATACTGATGTAGTAGAGTTTGTCCGCCGAAAAGATTACTATGCCAACTGGAATATTGAATTACAAGAGGAATATGGTTATTATACACAAAGTGACTTTGAGACGATCTTTAAAGAATTAGGCTTGCGTATTATTGTATCTGCTCCAATTTATAATCAATGGATCATTAACAATCGTTATAAAGGAGAATTTACAATCTATGACTTAAATGGCAATGATATAGGCTTTCCTCCAACTAACTACCTAATTGCTGGTGAAAAAGTGGTTCAAGGAAAAGACATTCAACTCGTTCGCCACCTACCAAAAGCTCAAGTACCTTTTCTCAAACATTCGTCTTTTATCAATAAGAATACAAAGCAAATTTACGATGTCGTAGAACGTCCCAATAGTGTTATTGACATTATTCCATATCGAAATACAAACGAAGGTTTAAAGATTATTGCAAAGCATGGATACCCACGTCCTCTTGCCAATTTAAACACAGACTCGCCCATTATAGATTGTAAACACTACAGCGGTTATATTACAGAGGGAATTGCCCTTGGAGAAAGTAATGACTTATGTGCCGAATTACAAAGGAGATTTAAGATACAAGCTAATGAGACAATGTTCACTAATTCTCTATCCTATTATACTTCACCAGGAGGGATAAATGAAAGAGTAAAGGCCTTGTTCTTACCACTTGAAAAGACAATAAAACAGAACCTACCTTTAGATGGAAGTATCACAGGATTTAAAGATTCTGGTTTCTTACACGAATATGACGCAGCCCAACTATTAAGTACCGCTCAGACTGGAGCTCTAGTAGAGGCTAGATTAGAGTTAAATATTTACAATTTATTCTTTAACTTAAAAATGGCTTTACCTAAGTGGTTAGGTCTTAAACCAACTATAACAACGACAACAGAACTAAAAATTACTAATATTCATGATTTATTAAGTATAAATACTCAAGTATATGAAAACAGTTTAGAAAATGCTGAATTTATGCGTTCGAGTAGAGCTTATTTTAGCGAAACAAAACAAATGCACAGTAATACAATACTTGAATATGTATATCCGAGAACTTATAGCTGCAATACAGTGGTAACCATACCTGTAGTTAAGAAAGAAGATCAAGTTTATATAGGTTTAGAAAGAAGGGATTTACCTGTGCCTCAATCCTTTTCTGGTAATAGTTCAATAGTTACTGTTCCTGCGTTTCGCTTAAACAAGAATATAGCTCATTTTAATCAATTAGAACAGTATCTCTCAAGTTTAAAGATCGAAGGTTGCCAAGTAACACATTACTCAAAGCTTGGTGAAAAATACTTTCCAAGTATAGGTATCACACCTGAGCAGGCATACCCATATTTGGTTCACTTAGATAAGCCAAGTGAACAGCTATACTGGGTTAGTTTAGATGAACTACTAAAAAATATTCAAAAGATTCAAGATGCTCATTTGCTTATCGCCATTTTTAGATTAAATCACTGTATCAAAAATCAGTAATATAAAAGTTCCCATTAACTCTTTATGTCAATGGGAACAAACTTAGTTTTTATATTAAGTATATTGATTAAAATTGAATATACATCCTTTTCGATTGTTTTCATTAATTATACTAAAGCTTGATCCAATAGCATTTGAGATTTAATTCTTCAAATAAATCATTGACCTTATATTGTTGTAAAATGCTCTTATTGTCAAGTCTCCATTGTGTAATAAAGTCATTACTACTTTTGTCCCTTGACTATCTATATGCTATCAACAATACTTTTTAAAGTAAATCAATCAATAATCTCTGTACTAACCTGTTTACTTTCATTTAAGTAAATGTATACTACCATAGCAAATGCTACTAAGTTGCATAGCTATTCTAATCAACAAGCGATTCTATTGGATCTAATACAGAAATAATATATGTATGGCTAAATACATATGGCAAACTCATCTAAACCTTTCTATTAATAAGCAATGAAGTCATAGCTATACTATTTTCTTATATCACATAGAAACTGTTTGACTTGTCGAGAAGATTATCAAACTTCTATATCAAAGTTTCTTGATAATTCAATTAATAACAAAAGCCACTCATTACTGAGTGGCTTTTATATATTATAAGTCAAAAAAGATTAAGCTTGCTCAGCAGCTAATTCTTCTTGAGCTTCTTTGTGTCTCTTTTCAATTTCTTCTTTATCCTTACGAGGCATTGTATCAACTAATACAGGAGTTGCTAAGAATAATGATGAATAAGTACCTACAACGATACCAATCAACATAGCGAAAACAAATCCTCTAATTGAATCTCCACCAAAGATAAACATAATCAATAATACCATGATTAATGTTACAGAAGTATTGATTGTTCTTGATAATGTTGTATTTACAGAGTCATTAACAATCTTATTGAAATCTCCTTTAGTTTTACCTGCAATATATTCACGTACACGGTCAAATACAATAACAGTATCATTCATTGAGTAACCAATTACAGTTAATATAGCTGCAATAAAGTGTTGGTCAATCTCCATGTGCCAAGGCATAATCTTATAAGTTAAAGAGTAAATACCCAATACGAAAATAACATCGTGCGCTACAGAAATAATTGCTCCAAGTGAGTATTGCCATTTTTTGAATGAGATAGCAAGGTAAATAAAGATTGCAATCATAGATCCAATAACAGCCCAGTACGCATTTTGTTTTACGTCTTTTGCCATACTCGGTCCGATTTTAGAAGCTTGAATAACCCCTAAACTCTTACCTTCACCAGTGTTTACAAATTGATCATAAGTTAACTCCTCTTTATAGAAAGGTTTTAGTCCTTCATATAACTTCTCGTTTACTTCTTTATCAACTGCAGCACCTTCTTCTTCTACTCTATATTTGGTAGTAATCTTAAGTTGTTCTTTGTTACCAAACACCTTCGCTTCCACATTCACACCAAATACTTGACCTAACTTATCACCTACTTCAGTAGCTGCAACAGGTTGATCAAAACGCACTTGGAAAGTTCTACCTCCTACAAAGTCAGTTCCTTCATCAAATCCATTAGTAAAGAATGATACAAAAGAAACAATTACAATCACTGCTGATAGTCCATAAGTAGCTTTCTTCAATTTCAAGAAATCAAAATGGAAATTAGTGAACCAGTTTTTAGTAATACTTGTACAGAAAGCTAAAGTTCTTCCTTTTATTACATCTCTATCCATAAAGATACGAGCAATAAAAATAGATGTGAACAAAGATGTAGCAATACCGATTAATAAAGTAGTTGCGAATCCTTTGATAGGTCCATCACCAAAAGCAAATAAAATAACCCCTGTTAAAATATGTGTAACGTTAGCATCAACGATAGGACGCATTGCTCCATGCCAGCTATATGATTCTTTGATTGTCTCTGAAAGATTCATTCCCTTGCGTAGACATTCTTTTGCACGTTCAGAGATAATAATGTTTGCATCCACCGCAGTACCCATTGTCAATACAATACCTGCAATACCAGGTAGAGTTAATACAGCACCTAAGCTTGCTAAAACACCAAATAAGATTAACAAGTTAGCTAATAAAGCAATGTTTGCATACCATCCAGCTCTTCCGTAGTAGAATGCCATCCAAGCTGCTACAATAATTAAACCAGCTACAGCAGATAACATACCAGCATCAATAGCTTCTTGTCCAAGTGATGGTCCTACAACTTCCGACTGAACTATATCAGCACCAGCAGGTAGTTTACCAGCTCTTAAAATATTAGCTAAATCTTTTGCATCAGCAATTGTAAAATCTCCTGAGATAGATGATCTTCCACCTGAGATAGGTCCTGAAGTAACACCTGGAGCAGAATACACAACGTTATCTAATACAATTGCAATTTGAGATCCCTCTCTATAAGCTTTACCTGTTAAGTCTTCCCAGATTTTTGCACCTTTTGGACTCATTTGCATTCCCACAACTGATTTACCAAACTGATCAAATTCATCTTGAGCACCAGTAACAACACTACCACTTAATGGTGGAATACCATCGCGATTAGTTTTTAAAGCGTACAATTCAACTACACCTTCGTTTTTCTTTGCAGGTTTACCCCACACAAAACGAGCGTATTTCTGATCTGCTGGCAATAAATTACGAACATCTTGACGCTTTAACAATGCATTTACCTTTACAGTATCTCTTGCTTGGAAATAAGCTAAGATTGGTCCCTCTGGATTACCTTCTCCTAACATTAAGTCAAGGATTGGTCCTCTTGAAACTGGTTCAGCTGCAATACTATCATTGTTAGCAGCACCTAAAATAGCTTCTAATTCAGATTTTTCAGAAGTTGTATTATCTACTACCTCTTGTTTTTTAGTATCAACTTTTTTCTCTGTTGACTCTAAATATGCGTTAGCAGAATATAGGAATCCTCTAATCTCTTTGTTTTTGAAAGTTTCCCAAAATTCTAATTGAGCAGTACTTTGCAATAAGTTCTTAATACGATCAATGTCCTTAGCTCCTGGTAATTCTACTAAGATACGCCCAGAAGTACCCAACAATTGAATAGTAGGTTGACTTACTCCAAACTTGTCAATACGCTCTCTAAAAACTCGATAAGCACTCTCGACAGACTCAGCAACCTTTTTTTCTAAAATTGTTTTTACTTGGCTATCAGACATATCTACTGTTATTTCGCTAAGATTTCTATTAGCGAAGATGTCTGAAGAAGCTAATTTTACTGTTCCATTAGACGCTTTATCGAAAGCTTGAAAGAAACCATCTAAATATGTTTGGTTTCCTTGTCTCATAGACTCAGCATCAGCTAATGCCTTATTAAAAACAGCATTTTTTGAGTTATTAGATAAACCTTTCAAGATATCTTTAATAGAAATCTGTAAAGTCACACTAATTCCTCCTTCTAAGTCCAAACCTTTATTGATTTGCTTAGCTCTTACTTCATTAAATGTCTGTCCTAAAAATACCGTTTGATTACCAATAGAATCTAAGTATTGAAACTCTTTATTAGAGTCTCCTCCAGCAAAAGCCTTAGCCTTATCTTCATAATGGTTGGTAACAAAGGTGAATGAAAGTTGGTAAATACTTACCAATGCAAATATTATTGCAAAAAATTTAACGAGTCCTTTGTTCTGCATTATTATTAAAAATTAATTATTTATTATTTTAAAAACGAGCAAATATAAAATATGCATAATACTTAACCAATATTTCCTTGAAGAATATCAGTAAAAAACAGTCGCAAAGTATTACTTTATTTTAACATTTCAGCTTATTAACCCAAAAAATTTGTTAATCCTTTATTCGTTTCTAATATCGCTTCTACACTTGCATTGAATTTTGCCTTTTCAGCATCGTTCAAATTGAATTCCACTATGCTTTCAATTCCATTTTTTCCAAGGATACATGGAACCCCAATAAACAAATCTTTTACTCCATATTCTCCTTGAAGAAAAGCTGAACATGGAACCATCTTTTTTCTATCGTTTAAAATGCAATCTACTATATATGAAACAGATGCTCCTGGTGCATACCATGCTGAAGTACCAAGTAGTTTAGTCAAAGTTGCTCCACCTACCATAGTTTGTTTTGCCACTTCTTCTAAGTCCTGTTCCGATGCAAATTCACTAAAAGGAACTCCTTTATAAGTTGCAAATCGCGTAAGTGGAATCATAGTTGTATCACCATGCCCACCGATAACTAAACCTTCAACATCAGCCATAGGTTTTTGGAATTTTTGACTCAAGAAATATCTAAAACGAGAAGAATCCAATGCTCCACCCATTCCAATAATTCTGTTTTTAGGTAAACCTGTAATTTTTAAAGCTGCTAAAGCCATTGTATCTAATGGATTAGTTACAATTACAAATATGGCATCTTTAGAGAATTTTAAAGCACTTTCAATAACTGTTTTAACAATAGCTGCATTTGTTCCGATTAACTCCTCTCTTGTCATGCCTGGTTTACGTGGTATTCCAGAAGTTACAACAACAACGTTGCTATTTGCCGTTTTTGAATAATCATTTGTAGAACCACTTACAACAGTATCAAATCCTGAAGTAGCAGCACATTGCATAATATCCATCGCTTTACCTTCGGCATAGCCTTCAACGATATCTACTAAGACAACTTCACTTGCAATTCCTCTATTTGCAATAACTTCTGCACAGGTTGCCCCAACATTTCCTGCGCCAATGATAGAAACTTTCATACTTATATCTTTGATTTATGTTATTAAAAAAAGGTCATTACAAATATGCATGACCTTTATTTTTTATTATATGTTAAACATCAATTTTAGCATAAGTAGCATTTTTTTCAATAAACTCTCTACGAGGCGGAACTTCATCCCCCATTAGCATCGAGAATACTCTATCTGCTTCTTGCATACTATCAATTGTAACTTTTCTTAAAATACGGTGTTCTGGGTTCATTGTAGTTTCCCACAATTGCTCAGCATTCATTTCCCCAAGACCTTTATAGCGTTGTACTGAAGATCCACTACCCATTTGTTCAATCAAGCTAAGGCGTTCTTCTTCTGTCCATGCGTAATCTTTCTTCTGACCTTTCTTAACCATATACAGCGGAGGAGTTGCAATATAAACGTGACCGTTCTCTATTAAACCTCTCATATATCTAAAGAAGAAAGTCAAGATAAGCGTTGCGATGTGGCTACCGTCCACATCGGCATCACACATGATTACTACCTTGTGATAACGCAATTTCTCTAAATTCAATGCCTTACTATCTTCTTCTGTTCCGATTGTAACACCAAGGGCAGTAAAGATATTCTTAATCTCTTCGTTCTCAAAAACCTTATGTCCCATTGCTTTCTCAACATTAAGAATCTTACCTCTTAATGGCAATATAGCTTGGAAGTTTCTATCTCTACCTTGTTTAGCAGTTCCCCCCGCAGAGTCTCCCTCCACAAGGAATACTTCACATTTAGTTGGATCTTGTTCAGAACAATCAGATAGTTTACCAGGTAAGCCTCCTCCAGTCATCACAGTCTTGCGTTGAACCATCTCACGTGCTTTCTTAGCTGCATGACGAGCTTGAGCGGCAAGGATTACTTTTTGAACAATTATCTTTGCATCATTAGGGTTTTCTTCTAAGTAACTCTCTAACATTTCTGCTACAGCCTGACTTACTGGAGAAACAACTTCTCTATTACCTAACTTAGTTTTAGTTTGTCCTTCAAATTGAGGCTCCATTACTTTTACAGAAATTATAGCTGTCAGTCCTTCACGGAAATCATCTCCTGTAATCTCGAACTTTAATTTTTCAAGCATACCAGAAGCATCAGCATATTTCTTTAAAGTACGAGTAAGTCCCATACGGAAACCTTGTAAGTGAGTACCTCCCTCATGTGTATTAATATTATTCACATATGAATAAATATTTTCCGCATAAGTATCGTTGTAGATCAAGGCAACTTCAACAGGAACATCTCCTTTATCAAGTTCCATTGAGATAACGTCTCCAATAATTGGCACGCGGTTCCCATCTAAGAATTTGATAAACTCTTTTAAACCTTCTTTAGAGAAGAAAGTTTCTCCCTTATCACTGCCATCTTCTAATTTCTCTCTTGCATCTGTCAAGGTAATTGTCAATCCTTTATTTAAGAATGCTAATTCTCTTAAACGACCTGCTAAAGTTTCATATGAATACTCTGTAATTTGAGTAAAAATAGTTGTATCAGGTTTAAAAGTAACTTTAGTCCCTCTTTGGTCAGTTTCTCCTATTACTTTTACAGGGAATAACGCTTTACCTTTTGAATACTCTTGTTCATAGATCTTTCCATCTCTGTAAACCGTAGCGCGCAATAAATCTGATAATGCGTTAACACACGATACACCTACACCGTGTAAACCTCCTGAAACTTTATAAGAATCTTTATCAAATTTACCTCCTGCTCCGATCTTAGTCATTACTACTTCAAGTGCAGATACTCCCTCTTTTTTGTGAATATCTACTGGAATACCACGACCGTTGTCTTCTACAGTTATAGAGTTATCCTCATTAATTGTAACTTTAATAGTATCACAATACCCTGCTAAAGCCTCATCTATTGAGTTATCTACTACTTCATAAACCAAATGATGAAGACCTCTTACTCCTACATCACCAATATACATCGAAGGACGCATCCTTACGTGTTCCATTCCCTCAAGAGCTTGTATGCTATCTGCTGAATAATTATTCTTATTTGTTTCTTGGCTCATAATTTTTTTCTAAAATAAGTAACGTACAAATATAAACTAATTCAAAGACTTTATCAAGATTAACCTACCCTTATTAATCCCAAATTGCAATCTTTTCACAGTTTTTCTTTCAATTGATATATAAAAACAAATATGAAGATAAAGAGTTTTTTCTAAATCACACCTTCTTCTACAAATTGGATTGAAATACTTCTTTACTTCGACTCTTTTGAAGCTTCTATATTGGTTTTATAGAGTGTTGCAGAATTGTGACATGAACTGCATATTCCTTTCTATTTTTATTTGAGATATAAAATTAAAAAATACACATGATATAGTATTGATTCAATAGTTCTTAAATTAGGGGAAGTTATGGCATGAAATATTAACTATTCAACAGTTCTCTATTTTGAGTTTGAGATAGCTTATTTCAGAAGAATTTGGAAGCTTTATTGGCAATGAGCCCAATTGAATTATACGTTACAACTGATTTAATGTTAACTCACTATAGTAAACTTTGAATAATAGCCTTTATGATCCATATATAAGGCAATTACAAAAATAAAATAGTTACTAACGATATTGCAACTGAGATTCATTTTGCAGCCTATTTATGTCGTCGTTTTTCTTTCTCACATTGCTACAGAAACCCACATCAGATACTTTTATTTTATTATTACCCATCGAAAACGAACTCATATAGACTAATACCTCATAAGTTTCTGCTTAAACTTTTCCTATAACAGAAAAAAAAGAAAGCGCGAAAAGAAAACTTCTCGCGCTTATCAAATATATAATTATGGTAATCTTACTCTAAGTAATTCACTTTAAATTCACAATTGTTGAAAATAAAAGTCTCATTTAGCTTTCTTCCCAATAGTTCTTTAGCAATAGGTGCATCAACAGAAATTGCTAAAACAGATTGATCGTCAATAAGAATCTTTGGCAAAGCTGCTGAAAAAAATAAGGTTACAGAATTAATTTTAACAACACTTCCAAACTCCACTTTCTCACTCACTTTGTTCTCATCTATTTTAGAAATAACTTCTAACATTGATAAGTTTTCCTGTATTTTCTTACTTATATTTTCTTGTTCGATGTGTAGCATCGCCAAGGTTGTTTCATGTTTATCTCCAGCAGAACTTTTAGCATCATTCTGAGCGCCATTTGACATATCTTCCACAATCCCTTTGAAAGCATTAATCTTATCTTCCAACCGCTCAATACAAATTGATTTAAGTTTTTTCTTTAGCGTCATTATTCAAATTTTAGTGTCCTCCCTTACAAGGAATATGATTATTGTTGTTTGAGTCGCAAAAGTAAGTCTTTCTATGAATGAAAAAAATAATTATGCGCAGTTTTATTGCCTATTTTAAAGTAAATAGTAAAATTTTAAACTTTATTTAAGCTTTTTTTCTCAAAAATCAAACTTGTAGATTGCACCACCCATAACTTGGAATCCTTGAACTTGAAAATTATCCCATTTGTCGTATTTATCGTTCAAAATATTATTGGCTTTGACAAAAGCTGTCCAATTCTTTGTTATGCGGTAACCCACACTTAAATTCAAATCAACATATCCTTCTAATTCTCTTACTTGCTGCATTTGAATTGCTTCCATATCTCCGACGATATTCGCATCGATATCCGAGATAGAAAATGCATCATATCGCTTACCTACATAATATAAGTCAACATTTGCATACCACTGTGGATCGAAAGCTACATCAACATTAGCTCCAAACTTCATCTTTGGGAGATTCCACGGCTTTATGCCATTTGTATCATAGTTGTTCCACTGTCCATAAGCCCCAATAGAAGTCTCTTGACTAAACTCGTACTTTAATTCACCAAAAAGACTGAAAGTCTTTACCTTTTGAGCTTCTGTCATAAATGAATTACCTAAGCCATAGGCAACTTTAGCCGTATTTGTTGAATAAGGCGTATGAACAAAAAGCAATTTATCAGATTCGTTCTTATAAGATCCTTTGACATTATAAGATATATTGTGATCTAATTTTCCTCTTAAACCTACGTATATATCGTATTTTTTATCTGTTGGTGTAATTAATAAATCTGGTGCAACGAAAGGATTTACTCCCACTAATTCCTTAAATGAGTTCTGCTGTAGTCCACCTTCTATACCTGCATACGTAATTAAGAGATCTTTGACCAAGTTATACGATCCTTTAATCTGTGGATAAACGTAAAACTTGTTATCTGAACTATTATTTACTTTACCATCATTATAGTAAATACCTAAACCAACTTGTAAAAAGTAATTTTCATCTTTAAAGATTACGTTAGGTTCAAAACCAATATTGAAATGTGTGTTTTTATTGGTTTCCCCTGTGTTAAATCGATCTTTAAACTCTGTACTCACATAGTCTAACACTACACCTAATTGAGCATGCGATAAGTAGCCAATTCTGGTTTGAATATTGGGTTTAATGGAAAATCTATTTTCTACAGAAGAAAAATCATCCCAAAATCTATCGTACTTAACTTCTACATTCTTAAAAGGTGAATTGTCAAATTCTAAATTCGCATTGACAAATATATCCTTATAACGCTGTCTTTCTTTTATCCCTGTAACATCTCCTCGGTTGAAAGCAACTTCTTCTGTTGGTAAACCATACCAATTACTCATTTGATAGCTTCCTCCTAATTCAGTATTCCAAGCAAACCCTTTAAGCTGACCGCCATAAAAAGCGCTTACACTTGTCTTCGAAAAAGCATCATCTAACAACAAATCCTTTATTCCTCCTTGTGAAGAAACGTGTTTTGCAAAACCTGCTATATAACTTGTTTTGTCAAGTTTATAACTCAAGAACACTTCTCCTGTTAAGTTAGAGTAGTTTCCAAATGAACCTAATGCGTAGTTATTATAGGCCTTTAAAGGACTTGTTTTTTCTACTTCAGCTACTTCTCCTTTTTCAGGGACAAACGTAGATTCAACTGGATAAGAGTTAATCGTATAGATGACATTTTTCTTTTGCATATCACCTTCCTGTTTTGCTTCGGGTAAATCTTTCACCTTTGAGGCATCAGACACAGTAGCGTCGTAGTTTCTAACTACATTAACTACTTCTGTTCCCAAATCCTGCTTCTTCTGATCTTGTGCCTGCACCACTGTTGAGCATAGAATTACAGATGCTGCGGCTATATATATATTTCTATTTTTCATTGTTGACTTTCTTTAGCAAAAATTAGTTAGCAATTGAAGAATTGTGTTTTGCTTCTTCTTGTTTGATTAGATTTAACTCTTGTAAAGCTTCTGCTTTAACATCAGCATAATCACCAAAGTTTTTCACTACGCTTTCTAAGATATAGGTTGCTTGGTAGCTATCATTCAAGGCGTAGAAGTTCTTAGCCATTAACAACAAACCTTTTGCTCCGTAATACTTGTATGATGAGTAGTCTTTGGCTAACTTTTGTACTACTTCATTAGATGCCTCATATTTTGCGTCTTTATTTTTAAAATATGCATCATAATACATAGCTTCAGCTGCTACTTCTCCTTTTGCTTGTTTTAAGACATCTTGATAAGCAGTCCTAGCTTTATCTTCATTTGCTGTGGCAAAAGCTGTACGTGCAATAATTAGTTTTGCATCACTGCTTACTCTGGCATCTAATGCTCCTTTTTGCAACACTTTTTCAGCATTGGCCAAAGCTTTGCTATACTCTTTTTGATTATAGTATACTTTCATCAAATTAGACAATGCAAATATTTTGTTTTGTTCTTGAACGGCTTCTTTGTCTAACTGCAATAATTTTTCTATTGATTTTGCTTGATCTTTTCGTTTAAGGTAAATCTCTGATGTTCTAACCAAAGCAAGTTCGGAGTACTCACTTTTTCCAAACTTCAACAAGTTTTCGTAATGTGCCACAGCTTTATCCTCGTTCTTTTGCTCTAAGTACATTTGCGCCAAGTAATAATGTGCTTGGAGTGCTTTTTGTCCATTAGGATAGTTTTTTAGATAACTTTCATAACCGCGGATAGCTTCCTGTTTGTTGTTTTGGATAAATTGTCTTTCTGCTGACTCAAAAGTGTCGCTATCTAACTCTGATTCACTTACAGAGATAAAGTCAAGCCCTTTTACCCAAGCTGCATATTGGTCAACTTGCCCTTTGTCTACATAAACTAAGCGAGCATTTTGAACCGCCTCGACCGCCTCTGGCGTATTGGGAGCACTTGATACAACTTGTTTAAACTTAGACAATGCTATATCTGCTTTGCCTTGACTATAATAGATCAACCCTTGACGCAACATCGCTCTACTTTTGAAAATGGAAGAAGGGAAATCTAAAATTAATTTATCATAAGCTTGTAAAGCTTTTTCTTTTTGATTCAATACATCATAACCAACTCCAAGTTCATACTGTGCTTTATCTGCTAAAGTTGACAAAGGGTGATCTTTGACAAAAGCCAATAAATCATCTACCTTCTTCTGTGTACGATCGACAAAACCATACGATATCGCTTTTTGAAACTTAGCATACTCTATATCTTGTTGATTGGCATCAATGACAACATTATATGCGTCCATTGCTGGCCAATATTTACCTAATACAAAATTGCAATCCCCGATGCGTAAATAAGCATCATATTTACGAGTAGCATCAATAGAAGATTGAGAAACAAATGAATTGAAGAACGAAATTGCACTCTGATATTCCTTTATCTTAAAATAAGTATATCCAATATTGTAATCCACGTTTTTAAATTCTTCTACACTTGAGGCTCCTTGACTATTTTTAAAATCATCGTAAGCGTCAATGGCTTGATTAAACTTATCAAGAGCGAACATAGACTCTGCTTTCCAGTACAATGCCTTTGCAGTAACCTTAAAGTCCTGGTCTTCACTACTGGCACGACTAAACAACTCCAAAGCTTGAGTATAATCGCTATTTGAAAATAACTCTAAACCTCTATATAGCAACACTTTTTGATATACTTCTGCATTGCCTTTTGAATGGCTATTCTCCAATATATTCAAAGCATCTTTATAGTTCTTGGATGTTATATAAGAATCAATCAATAGACCCTCTATTTCCTCTTTATGCGGTGAATTTGGATATTTCAACATAAAAGAGTTTAAAACAGACGGAGCACTTTCAAAGGCGTTTCCAATTTCATAACTCAACTTGGCATAATTCAGAAATGCATCCTCCTGAATATCCTTATTAAAGCTCATTTCAGAGGCATTCTTAAAGGCATTCAGAGCTTGGGTTTTCTTGTGCGTATGTAGGTAACTTTCACCCAAGTGATAATAAGCATTCTGAGCTACAGGGTCGTTCCCCGAAATAATTTTATTAAACTGCTCTATTGCTTTTTCGTAATCCTTTTGTTTGTAGTAAGTATATCCCAGTTGGTAGTAATCTGTATTACTCCACTTACCTTCTTTACCTTTGTATTCTACAAGATAAGGCAAAGCTTTTTCAAATTGTCCAACATTGAAAAAACTCTCTCCTACCATTTTTTGTAGCTCAGATTTTTCTGATTCTTCTTCTGTCTTTTCTATTTGAGCAAGACCTTCCGAAATAGCTTTCTCAAAATTTCCTGACTTGAAGTTCATATCTGCACGATAATACCCAATGCGGTCTTGGTACTTAGACTTATCTCCTACCATTTCGAATAGCTTTTCAGCGTCTTCCACATTGTTCGAGTCATACGCCATATAACCTAAATAATAAGCAGCTTGATCTCCCCACTCATTACCAGGTCTAACTTGTCTCAAGGCGCGTTTAGCCTCTTTGACATTCTTGACATAAAAGAAAGAATATCCCTTTTGGAAGTTAAATTTATCTTCATTCAAGGCACCTACATAAGAAGGTTTCTTAATCTTAGTAGCATAGTGTAGCGCTTTTCGGTAATCCCCTTTATTGAAATAATAATCAGTCACATCAAGATAAGCTTGATGTTGTTTAGCACTGGTAGGATATTTACTTACAAAGTCATCTATTTTTTGTTCTGCATTGCTTTGATTTAATCGAATCGCACAATTGGCGATATAATAAGCACAATCTGCCTCAATTTCAGTATTCAAGGCTTGTTGTGAAGTTTTTACTTTTTGAAATAAAAGTTGAGCGGCTAAATATTGCTCCTCATTGTATAAATTAACAGCATGCTTAAACTCAGTAAATTCATTTGTATATCTTTGTGTTTGTTGAGCATTTGCTGTAACAGCTCCAAGAGCTAAAGCCAAATATGCTAATCTAATATTTTTGCGCATTTGAGTCTGTTTTATTTATTGCCAAATATATCTATTATAGTAATTAAAACATATTTTTCGGCAATATATTGCGCCATTTATCACTATTAACAAAAAGTTTTTCTCATTAAAGATATGAATCTAACCAAGTTAGAATAATTGGAGCTAAAAAAGCAGTCAAAATACCATTAAAAATCATTCCAACACTGGCAAAAGCACCGTACTTATTACTAATTTCCATTGCTTTCATTGTTCCTAACGCATGAGAGGAGGTTCCCATGGCAATTCCCTGGGACATAGGATTACTAATACGCGACATATTGAGAAACTTAAAGCCTATCATACTTCCAAAAATACCAGCGATCATTACAGATGCGGCAGTAATAGAAGGAATACCATTCACTGTGTTTGAAATTTCTAAAGCAATGGGAGTACTTACAGATTTTGGAGCCAATGACAAAATAATTTCCTTATCAGCACCAGTCCATTTTGCGAGAAAAACAACAGATACTACTCCGACAATGCAGCCTAATAACTGACTACATAAAATAGCAAATAATTGTTTTTTAATCTTGTCCCATTGAAGATAAAGAGGAACGGCAAGAGCCACAATAGAGGGCTTCAAAAAAAAGTCTATATAATGTCCTGCAATACTATACTTTTCGTAAGGTATTTTTAAGATCAGTAAATAACAGATCAAAATAGTAGTCGATAAAATAATAGGATTGAAAACAATCCACTTTTTTTTACTTGTCAAAAAAATACCTAAGCTATAAAAAGCCAAAGTTAAAAACAGTAAAAATGTTGGGTCTGTAAGAAATTTCATCTTTTTCTTCTTAAAAATTGGTGACTTAATCCAGTGACAAAAATAACAAGAGCTGTACTGACAAGTGTAGCTATGATAATCGGGATAATAGATTCGCTTAAAATGCCAAAGTAGTTGAGCATCGCTACACAAGGAGGTACAAAGAATATTCCCATATTTTTAATTAGAAAATCTGTAAACCCACTGATGGACTCGACCTTAACCCATCCAATTTTTAAAAGAGTCCACAATAAGATTAGGCCTATGATACTTGAAGGTAATTTGATACCTGTAAGATAGATAAGTAGTTCACCGAATGCGAGACAGCCTATGATAATCGCAACCTGTTTTATTAAGTTCATTTTTCAAATTAATTTGTTACAAAATTACTAAACAATAACAACTCAAGAACTCATTTTTCGATTTAATTCATTTTTTTAACACTTTAGAATCTTCATATTACTCCATATTAGAAAGTGATTTCTTATTGATTTGATAACCTCTAATTAACACACAGGTAATATTATAAGCATACTTTTACAGTATTAAATAAGTAAATAAAGTCTATAAGAATAAACCCATTTTATTATTGTTTTTGGTTAGTTGAGAAAGCACTTTCAGAGAAAGTGTTTTTTTTTATTGTATTATTCTTATAGCCTATTGCAATTCTTTTTTCTTAGTTATTATGTAAAAAACATTTAACTTGCTATTTTTACACAAAATTAGATGTGATTATGGCTCGTACAGTATTATCCTTACAGGGTGTAGATATATTTCAAAATAAGCACAAAGTACTATCCAATGTTAACTTACAAGTTAAGCAAGGAGAGTTCATTTATATTATTGGTAAGACCGGAGCTGGAAAAAGTAGTTTTATGAAAACGCTTTATGCTGACTTACCTTTAACAGAAGGCCATGGAACTATTGTTGAATATGATTTAAGACAATTAAGAGAAAAAGATATTCCCTACTTACGACGTTCGTTAGGAATTGTATTTCAAGACTTCAAATTACTTCCAGATAGAACAGTATATGGAAATTTACACTTTGCCCTAAAGGCAACAGGGTGGACAGAGAAAGAGGCTATTGACCGCAAAATTGAAGAAGTACTTGACAAAGTAGGTATGCGTACGCATATACAAAAGATGCCTCATCAATTATCTGGAGGAGAACAACAGAGAATAGCTATAGCACGTGCACTTTTAAATGATCCTGATTTAATCCTTGCCGATGAACCTACTGGTAATTTAGATCCACAAACCAGTGTAGAAGTAATGGAGCTACTCAAGGAGATCAATGCTAATGGCAAGACAATCATAATGGTAACTCACGATTATGCTCTACTGTTAAAGTATCCCTATAAAACACTGAAATGCGATGATGGAACACTATTCGAAGTAGTATATAAAACAACATAAAAACAACAAAGGCTTTAGTAATCTAAAGCCTTTGTTATTTTATTGTAATTGTAATGATAGAACTAAATCACTATAGGATTGCTCTATTAAATCTGCTTGAGTTAATTTAAAAAGATTAAAAAAGTAATCACATTGTTTTTGGAGTTCTTCCACTGTTTTATTATTTTCTTCACTACAAGCTTCTACTTCAACAAAGCATCCTAAATGATCAACCTGGTCAAAGTGAATACTGACATTGTCAACCTTGTAGATTTTCCTCACTTTTGACACGCGTACTTTAACGCCAAACTGTAGTTCTAATATTGCCGCTAAAGCTTGATTGGGCGCATGCTGATAATAGATTACATCAGATTGCTTTACTCCTTTGGTATTCTCTCTATTATAGTAGATTAAAGAACTAAAATCCCCATACTCGCGTAACTTTACTCTTCCTTTCGGAACATCATAATAGGTGTCAACCTGCTTGTATGATCCCTCTAACTTAATATTAGACAACTCAGCAATAGCTATAAGCCTATCTAAATTTTCTACTTTGGCTTTAAATTCAATATTCTTTACTTCCATAAATACTTTTGTTCAGATAGGCAATTTAAGGACGAAAAAACAATTATAATATTTTTAATTTTAGTTTAATTCTATTAGACTATGGCGCATTAATCAGCTGAATAATCACCGAGCATATCCAAGGTTGGTACAAAGTACAATGAGCCAGAAACAGCTGTACTAAAATCCAATAAACGATCATAATTACCTACAGGATCCCCAATGAACATATTCTCCAACATCTTCTCAGTAGTACTAAATCTATTGGCATAAGAAATAAAATAGGTTCCAATTTCTCCCTTAGAGGCATTTCCAAATGGCAAATTATCACGAATAATCTTTAACTCATTACCATCTTCATCTTCAATATTAGTTAATGCTGTATGTGAATTACTTGGCTTAATGTCATCTGGCATCTCGATGTCTGACATTTTATATCTACCTATCACTCTCTCTTGCTCTTCTACCGAGGTACTATTCCAACTTTTCATATTGTGCAAGTATTTTTGCACAAACAGGTAACTACCACCTTGGTAGAGATCAGACTCCTCTCCCACCATAGCATAGTGTTCTCTGTCTTGTCCTTGTGGATTCTCTGTACCGTCTACAAAGCCAATTACAGAACGACCATCCCAATATCTAAATGCCTGTACTTCGTCTATGCAGTCAGCAATCTCAATCAAGACTTCTGACAAAGCCATAGACATATCAAAACAAGCTCCCATAGTAGTAGAACGCAAGTGAAAATGCAAGTCACCTGGTGTAGAAACAGCTGTGTGCTTTGGTCCTTTAATCTCATTAAATGTTTTTAATTCTAAAGGCATTGGCATTGGCATATCTAACTTTAACCAAGCTTCATACCCAATCCCCATCACACAACTTGTCTCTGTATTTGGCAATCTGGTGCGAAAAGAGTTATTAAAATTCTCAACTAAAGCGCAAACACGCTCAAAACTATGCTTAATATCAATATTATCTTTAAATACCCAAATGCTAAAAATAGTATTTACATTTGGTGAATCTGTAACATTTTGCGGTGTAAAATCTGCTCTTTTCATATTAAAATTTTAGTTATACTAAAGGTAGTGATTTCCTCTATAATAGCGAAGAATACAAGGATTATCAAAGTAATTTAAAATTGATATACACAAACTAAACAAAAGGGACATCGTGATTAGCTAAAATAAATTCAAAAAAAACAATCACTTACAATC
>NZ_WSPP01000060.1:0-14416 GCF_009767705.1 Myroides sp. LoEW2-1
ATAATAGCTGTTCGATTAATTGAGAAAGATACTACAAATAAACCACATATAATACTAGTGAACTTCATATATGGATATATGGATTCCTCGATGGTTTTACCAGAAAATCAATTCCATGGTAGATCAACAAAAGACATTTCATCTTACAAAGCCTATGTTGATATCATCTATGAAAATGGTTATAGTGAAGCTATCTATATCGGAGAGCTTACTAAATACAATTAGTTAATATACAAAAACAAGATATATTTAATAAATAAGTATATAACTGCATTAAATGAAAAAAGCGGGAATTATGTAATAACTCCCGCTTGTCTAATATATAATAACAATATATCCTTTATGGTTTTAATCCTGTAAAGATTAAAAACTCATCATAGTATTGTGCTAAAAGCAATTGATATCCTTCTGAGCGATCAACTGGTATTTTTTGTATATCAGCTTGAGCAGCCAAGTAGTATAAGAATGCATCAACTTGTTCGGAAGGGATACTCAAATCTTTTGTCAAATCTTCTTTTGGATACTTCTCAACAAAATCCTTAACAATGATTTCTAAGCGTTCATATACAATAGCCTCTTTATCTTTTTTGCGTTGTCCTGAAAAAAGATTCACCAACGCATCCACGCTAATACCAAGTCCTCCAGTTGGGGTAGCACTTGTAAGGGTATTTCTACGTGAATAATTAGCCTCTGCTGGTGAGAGAATTTGTTCGTCAGACTTGCCAAAAAAGTCAGGACCAAAATCTTTTTTAATAATGATAATCTCCTCTAAATTTTGTCCTGGTTTAGCCAAAACAACATTCACCCTGCCTTTTTTAATATCTTGTTTCTCTACTACATAATCAGACGTTACACTAAACTTACTGGTAAAACGAAGCGTATCGCCCTTTTGAGCCGTAATCATATAATATCCTGTTTGGTCAACAACAGCTATTTCTTTACTACTTCTATTTTCAATTGTAACTGGTACACTTCTACCATCTAAAAGACGAGCGCGCCCATCAATCATTGCTTTCTTCTGAGCATAAGTAGAACTAACCATTAGTGTAGCTACAACAAGTAGCCATTTTCCTGATCTCATATCGTTTGTTTTTGTAAATATAACTAAATACTTCGTTTATTGCGAATGAAAAACAAATTAAAAAAACAGTAGTTTTTATAATAATTTTATTCGCTCACTTACATAATCAGGTGCAGCACAAGGACGACCGGTTTGCATATTGACAAACACTAAAACCGAGTTAGCCGTTGTTAATAACTCGCCATCTTGATTGTACAATTCGTAGTCAAATTCGATCTTCACCGCTGTAGCTTTTTTAAAGATTGTTCTAATTGTAAGATTATCATCATACTTAGCTCCTTTTTTGTAATTCATTGACAAACTAACCACAGGAAGCATCACTCCAAGCTCCTCCATTTTCCTGTAAGAAACTCCCAAGTTCCGAAGCCACTCAACTCGCCCAATTTCAAAATATTGCGCGTAATTTCCATGGTAAACAACACCCATTTTATCAGTCTCAGCGTAGCGTACACGCACGTTTGTATCAAATATTTTCATATATCAATTAGATTGCTTGTTTATTTATTTATTTTAAGTACTTACCAATTTTTTTTGGTTTTTACAATGCCTAAAAAGTTTTTTTATCCCAAAAATTGTTCACATATTTGTCATCGAAATCAAATGCGATTTCTACCCCCATAAATCACTCAAAAATAGTAACTGTTTTTTAATTCTAACCAAAAATGCGTGAATATACAAACATGACAGCTGAATCTGTATGGAACAATTGTCTGGAATTCATAAAGGATAATATTCAAGACCAAGCTTTTACAACTTGGTTTATGCCTATTAAGGCAATTGAATTGACCAAAGAAAATTCTTTGTGTATTCAAGTACCAAGTAAATTCTTTTATGAGTGGTTAGAAGAGCACTATGTAAAAATTCTTAAAGTAGCACTGACTAAGCAATTAGGACCAGATGCGAAATTACTATACAAGATTCAAATGGAATCTACAAAAAGTAATAAAAAGCCTTTTACAGAACAATTACCAAGTGCTCAAAGAAGTCCACTTAAGCCACAAGAATTAGACGTACCAATTCAAAACAAAAACCCTGAACTAAAGAATCCTTTTGTTATACCTGGTATTCGCAATGTTAAAATTGAATCTCAGTTAAATTCAAACTATTCTTTTGATAATTTCTTAGAGGGGGACTCTAACCGTTTGGCGCGCTCAGCTGGTTTAGCTGTTGCTAACAAACCGGGAGGAACTTCATTTAACCCATTGTTGATATTCGGAGGTGTTGGTCTTGGTAAAACACACTTAGCACAAGCTATTGGTGTTGAAATCAAGGAACTTTATCCTGACAAAACTGTTTTGTATATTTCAGCAGAAATATTCACTCAACAATTTGTTGACTCTATCAAGAAAAACACAAGAAATGACTTCATCTACTTTTATCAATTAATTGATGTTTTAATTGTCGATGATATCCAATTCTTATCTGGAAAAACTGGTACTCAAGAAGTATTCTTCCACATCTTTAACTATTTACACCAAAATGGAAAACAGGTTATTATCACTTCTGATAAAGCTCCTGTAGAGATGCAAGATATAGAACAACGTTTATTATCTCGTTTTAAATGGGGATTATCTGCAGAGATATCACACCCTGATTTTGAGACAAGAGTAAAAATTGTTGAAGGTATCCTATTCAGAGATGGTGTAGAAATGCCTCAAGAAATCATTGAATACGTTGCACAAAACGTATCAACAAATATTCGTGAATTAGAGGGAGCTATTATTTCTTTAATTGCTCAATCGTCTTTCATCAAACGCGAAGTAACTCTTGATCTTGCTCGTTCAGTGGTTGAGAAATTCGTTAAAAATGTCAAACGAGAGATATCAATTGACTTTATTCAAACAGTTGTATCTTCTTATTTTGAAATCGATACTGAGACACTTAGATCTAAAACGCGAAAAAGAAATATTGCTCAAGCTAGACAATTAGCGATGTATTTTGCAAAAAAATATACAAAAGCTTCTTTAGCGAGTATAGGTTCTCAAATTGGTGGTCGTGATCACGCTACAGTATTACACGCTTGTAAGACAATAGACAACCTAATTGAAACAGATAAAGAATTCAAAAAATACCACGACGATATCAACTTGAAATTCAATATGTAATGAAGGCAAAGATCTTGATGGTTTGTTTGGGTAATATATGCCGCTCACCTTTAGCAGAAGCAATACTACAATCAAAACTTCCTAAGCAAGATTTCTTAGTAGACTCTGCCGGTACAGGCGCTTGGCATGTAGGACAATTACCAGACCCAAGATCAATTGAAGTCGCACAGAATTACAATATTGATTTAACAAATCAAAGAGCACGTCAGTTTACAGTTGAAGATTTTGATACTTTTGACCGCATATATGTAATGGATCAATCTAACTTTGACAATGTAATTGAACTAGCTCCAAATGACCAGGCTAAAGCAAAGGTCAAATTGATTTTAAACGAGCTTAATCCAGGTAAAGACCAAGAAGTTCCAGATCCTTATTTTGGAGGACCAGGAGGTTTTTACAACGTATTTAGAATGCTAAATGAAACTTGTGAAGTAATTGCCAAAGATTTAAGATCTTAGATATATAGAGAAAAGGAAGAAAGTAATTTTCTTCCTTTTTTTTTATTCATACCTTTGGCAATTCAAAAGACTTCAAATCACCAATGGATAATAATACAAACTTCGGTACACTATATTTAATACCGATTACATTAGGAGAAACCACTAACCCCTTAGATGTTTTACCGCAAACTGTAAAAAGAGCAATCGAGATGCTCGATATCTTTATTGTAGAAAACGAAAAAACTGCAAGGCGCTTTATCAAGAGTATTTGCCCTGAAAAAAAGCAATCTGAATTAATCTTATTCCCACTGAACAAACACACAGAGATTAGCCAGTACAAAGACTATATCAAACCTTTGTTAGAAGGCAAAAGCATTGGAGTTATGAGCGAGGCGGGTTGTCCTGGAGTTGCTGATCCAGGAGCAGTCATTGTTGATTTAGCACATAAGAAGAATATTAAAGTCACTCCACTGGTAGGACCTTCATCTATTCTATTATCGGTTATGGCTTCTGGAATGAATGGACAAAGCTTTGCATTTAATGGCTATCTCCCAATTGACAAATCAGAAAAGAAAAGCGCATTGAAAAACTTAGAGAAAATCTCTTTAGAGAGAAATCAATCTCAATTGTTTATTGAAACGCCATATAGAAACAATCAGCTATTACAGGACATGTGTCAAATACTAAACCCAAACACGCTGATATGTGTTGCTTGTGACATCACACTTGAAACTGAATTTATACAAACCAAACCAGTTTCACTTTGGAAAAAAACAAAAGTGGATTTACACAAACGACCATGTATTTTTATCATCCACAAGAATTAATTATACCCAACTACCCCAATCAATTAGAAGATATCACATAATTACACCATAGTAAAAGAGCTCGATAAATCGAGCTCTTTTACTATATGATTAATAAATATTGTTTCTTATTTTTCTTTTTCTTGTTTCTCTTTCGGAAGCAAAAATCCAAGGCGCATTCCCCTTAGCATTTTCTTGACAAAGTTCCAAAAGAAAGTGTGCTGACCAAAAATAGTACCTATAGTAACAAGAAGAACTTTATATACAGGCATAATGATGATGATATACAAAATCCAATATGGTATCGGATGCATTACCCCACGTTCTATACCTAAAAAAGCTAAGATTGGCTTGGATACAATTGCAGCTGTAGACCCAGTAATAGCAAAAACAATAAAAACAATGACTAACTGAAAATTAGAAGTTAGTCCCCAACGCTTTTTTAACTTTTCCATTATTTAATTTAAATCTAAACAAAATTAAACTTTTTAAACTGAGTAAAAAACTTAAACACCACTTTTATACTTTTATTATAAATTAGCCTTATAACCAATTCTATTTTTTGACAAAAGACATCAAAACAAAGACCTTGCTTGCCAATATCACCCCTGTATTATCTTCGCGTAAAACAACAATCACTCCCTAAAAAGTAGTGAAGGTAAACGCGGAATTATAAACGCACATCTTCACTTTTTAAAACAAGGAATGTCCCTTGCCCCGTTTGTTGAGATTCCACTAAATGTTTGCAAACAGCAAATTACCCATATAAGCGAAATCAAAACTCTTAAATACACGCACAAAAAAAGCCATCAATGTGATGGCTTTTGTTTATATTTCTAACTGTTGTAGTGCTTCTGTTACATACTCGTGCATTACCTCCCTGTAATCCAAATGCGTTACAATGCGAAGCCAACCACCTCCCATTTCACTAATGGCAATGTTCTTTTGTTTTAGTTTATCAAAAAACTTCTTCACATCCTCTTTTCTATGCAAGCGAAACACAACGATATTTGTTTGCACTGGCAATACCTCAGCTACCCAAGCTTTTTTATTCAAAAGTACCTCTATTTGTCTCGCTCTAAGGTGATCACTTTGCAATCTACTGACATTATTCTTTAAAGCATATAATGCAGCAGCAGCTAAATACCCAGTTTGGCGCATACCACCCCCCATGAGTTTACGCAATCTAATAGCCTTTTGAATAGACTCTTTACTACCAATTAAAGCAGATCCCACAGGAGCGCCCAATCCCTTAGAAAAACAAACCGATATAGTATCAAACAATTTACCAAAATGTGTTGGGTGTTGGGCTTTAGCTACCAAGGCATTCCACAATCGGGCACCATCCAAATGCAATTTCATTCCCTTCTCATCACATACTCGGCGTATTTTTTCAATCTCTGGTAGCTCATAACATGCCCCACCACCTTTATTAGTGGTATTCTCAAGACAAACAAGTGTAGAGATTGGATAATGAAAATTAGACGCATCTGTATACATTTCTAAAACTTGATCTGCCGTAATACGACCTCTATCTCCGTCAATAACCCCGCAGGTAACCCCACTGTGAAAAGCAGGTCCTCCCGCTTCAAATTGATTAATATGTGAAGTACGCTCACAAATAAGCTGATCTCCAGGCTGAGTATGCAATTTTATGGCTACTTGATTAGCCATGGTTCCCGAAGGAAAAAAAAGAGCCGCCTCCATACCAAAGAGCTCTGCTACAGCAAGTTCTAATTCATTTGTACTTCCATCTTGTTTATATACATCATCCCCTACCCTTGCCTTAAGCATATAATTCAACATCTCAGGAGTAGGCTTTGTTATTGTGTCACTAGTTAAATTAATTTCCATATATAGTTTGGAATAAGTATTTTTGTGCATAAAAGTATTAAAAATTATGGTAACTACAGAACAACAGAAGGACATTATTGATCGCCTTGGTGCGTTAAGGAGGTATCTTTGACATCGATAAGAAGTTAATCGAGATCACTAATGAAGAAGAAAAAACCTTTGCACCAGACTTTTGGAACAATCCAAAACAGGCAGAAGTAATCGTAAAAAACCTAAAATCTAAAAAGAAATGGGTGGAAGGTTACGAGAGTGCAAAAAGCGCAATTGAAGAATTGCAGATACTTTTGGAGTTCTACTCTGAAGGCGAGGCTACACAAGAGGATGTAGAGAGTCAATACCAAAGTGCTCTAACTATTATCGAAGAGTTAGAATTCAAAAACATGCTTTCTGACGAAGGAGATAACATGAGCGCTGTATTGCAGATTACTGCAGGTGCTGGTGGAACAGAGAGTTGCGATTGGGCCTCTATGCTCATGCGTATGTACATCATGTGGGGAGAGAAAAACGGCCTAAAAATCAAAGAACTCAACTACCAAGAAGGTGAGGTTGCTGGAGTAAAAACAGTTACTTTAGAATTTGATGGTGAATTTGCCTTTGGTTATTTAAAAGGAGAAAACGGTGTGCATCGACTTGTTCGTATCTCACCTTTTGACAGTAATGCCAAAAGACACACCTCGTTTGTCTCTGTCTACGTTTACCCCTTAGCGGATGATACGATTGAAATTGAGATCAGTCCAGCGGATATTTCATGGGAAACAATGCGTTCGAGTGGTGCTGGAGGGCAAAATGTAAACAAGGTAGAAACAGCAGTTCGACTGCGTCACCACCCTACTGGAATTATCATTGAAAACTCGGAAACTCGTTCTCAATTGGACAACAAAACAAAAGCGATGCAATTATTAAAGTCGCAATTGTATGAAATCGAGCTCAAGAAAAAACAAGCCATGCGAGATGAAATCGAGGCTAACAAGAAAAAAATTGAGTGGGGATCTCAAATTAGAAACTATGTAATGCACCCATACAAACTTGTAAAAGATGTGCGTACAGGCAAAGAGTCTACAGATGTAGATGATGTAATGGATGGTGGAATTGACCAGTTTTTAAAAGCCTATCTAATGATGATGGGACAAAAAGATGAGGATTAAGACACACAAATAAAGAAAGACTGCTTTAAAGCAGTCTTTCTTTATTTACCAACATTGCTTTTTTTAAATCTCCCCTGAAAAGATCTACCTCAAATAAACCCAAACAAAACCTTCTTAGCGATTATTTCCATAGAAAGACAAGCTAATCGCTCAACTACAAGAAAGCCTCTTAAAACTCTTTAATAGCAATAAAAAAAGGAAAGCACTATGTACTTTCCTTTCTATGATTATAAATAAATTGTCTTTTTAGATAAACAGGGATACAAGATAGTAAACCACCATAGCGATTATCGCAGATACAGGAATAGTTAAAATCCATGCCCATAAAAGATTAATAGTCACCCCCCATCTTACAGCAGATACACGCTTAGTGATACCTACCCCGATGATAGAACCTGTAATAGTATGAGTAGTAGATACAGGAATTCCCAAGTGCTCTGTTACATACAAAGCCACAGCTCCAGCTGTCTCAGCAGCAACTCCTTCCAATGGAGTTACTTTGGTAATCTTTGACCCCATTGTTTTAACAATCTTCCATCCTCCCGATAAAGTACCTAAACCGATGAAAATGAATGATGCCAAAGGCACCCACCACCAATGCTCTACAAACACAGAGAAAGTATTTACACCTTCTACAGTATATGCCGGGTCCATATCGATATTAATGTGATAGTAAATTACCGCCGCCCCGATAATACCCATTACCTTTTGAGCGTCATTTCCACCATGTCCTAAAGAGAACAACGCAGAAGACACCAACTGCAAACGCTTAAACCACACTTCGCACTTGTGGTGATTCATCTTGCGGCAAATCCACAAAATAGCCACTGTGATAAAGTATGCTAAAAACATCCCTAAGAAAGGGGCTCCAAAGATAAAAAGGAAAATAGGAACAACTTTTTCATATACAATAACATCCACTCCTCCTGGCGCAAATCCACCAGCGTGAGCTACAGCTGCCCCAATAAATCCACCAATTAATGTATGTGAAGACGAAGATGGAATACCCAACTTCCAAGTAATTAAATTCCAAATAATTGCCGCAACCAATCCCGATAAAATTACCTCCAAAGTAATAAAGTCAATATTGACTGATTTGGCGATTGTATTACCAATTTTAAATTCTCCAATAATATACAAAGAGATAAAATAGGCGACAAAGTTAAATGCAGCTGCCCACAAAACTGCTTGAAACGGAGTTAGTACTCTCGTAGTTACAATAGTGGCAATAGAATTGGCAGCATCGTGAAATCCGTTAATATAATCAAAACCAAGAGCTAATATGATAATAACAATCAGCATTATACCAGCTTGATTACTTAACATTTCTGTTATAAACTCCATAAGTATAAACCTTAGTTATTAAGCATATTTTACTGTAATAGTCTCCAATACGTTAGCTACGTCTCTACAACTATCAGTAGCAGATTCAAGAGCCATCATGACCTCTTTATACTTAATTATTTCTATTGCATTACTTTCATTCTCAAAAATATCAGCTACAGCTTTGTCAAATACCTTATCTGCTTTTCGCTCTAATCGAGAAATATTCTTACAAACCTCAGCCAATGCAGTTAAATTCTTCATGTCTTTCAGTTCTAATAACCCACGTGAGACTTCACTACAAGCCTCTAAATTAGCTTCTGTCAACTTTCGAAGCGGTTTAGTTACCTTGTCTATTTGGTACAATCGCATACGAGAAGCAGCATCAGATAGATTATCTGCAATAGCGTCAACAGCAGTTATAAGGTTGTGGATATCTTCTCTGTCAAAAGGAGTAATGAAGTTTTTTCCCAATTCAACACGAGTAGTTTGGGCAATAGCCTCAATATCTTGTTTTAGGACTTCTACATCTTTAAGTAATTTATCTCTTTCTTTTGCTGGAGCATTTACTGCTTCATGCAAGGTTTTTGAAAGTGTCTTAATCTTACTTGCTGCCTTTTCAAATAATGGATAAAAAGTTTTATCCTTAGGCACTAAAAACTGAAAAATACTATTTAATGACATTGTAAATAAAATGTGTAAATAAAACGAGACAAAATTACACTAATAAAACCATACAATGATACGCTAATTGCGTTTTTTTTAAAATAATCAATTCTCACAGCTCTTGTTTTATATCATTCTAATTTTTGTATTTTAGCGAAAACGATTACACAGAACAACAGAAATAACCAAACTACTATGGATATAAACTTCAATAAAAACGAAGACCACAACAAGCTTTTACTTTCTGACTTAAAGAGAAAACTTGTCAAAGTTAAACTTGGTGGTGGAGAAAAGAGAATTGCCAAATTACACGAGCAAGGTAAATTAACAGCAAGAGAAAGAATTGATTACTTATTAGACAAAGGTGCAAAGAGTATAGAGATCGGTGCATTTGTAGGGGATCAAATGTATGAAGAACACGGTGGTTGTCCATCGGGAGGTGTTGTTGTTAAAATAGGATATATAAAAGGAAAACAATGTATCGTAGTGGCTAATGACGCTACGGTTAAAGCAGGAGCTTGGTTCCCTATTACAGGTAAAAAGAACTTAAGAGCCCAAGAAATTGCCATTGAAAACAAGCTGCCTATCATTTATTTGGTAGATAGCGCAGGTGTTTACTTGCCTTTGCAAGATGAAATTTTCCCTGACAAAGAACACTTCGGACGTATATTTAGAAACAATGCTGTGATGAGCAGTATGGGTATTACCCAAATTGCAGCAGTCATGGGAAGCTGTGTTGCAGGTGGCGCTTATTTACCGATTATGAGTGATGAGGCGCTAATTGTAGACAAAACAGGCAGTATTTTCCTTGCAGGTAGCTATTTAGTAAAAGCTGCAATTGGTGAGAGTATAGATAACGAAACACTTGGTGGTGCAACAACACACTGTGAAATATCAGGTGTAACTGACTACAAGGCCAAAGACGACAAAGATGCTCTTGATACTATTAAGAACATCGTAGATAAAATAGGTGATTTTGACAAAGCTGGTTACAATAGAGTTAAACCAGCAAAACCAAGTTTACCGCAAGAAGACATTTATGGTATACTACCAAAGGCACGTTCGGAACAGTATGATATGCTGGAGATCATCAAACGCCTTGTAGACAACTCTGAATTTGAACAGTATAAAGAAGGATACGGACAGACAATCATTACTGGGTATGCACGTATTGATGGTTGGGCTGTAGGAATTGTAGCTAATCAGCGCAAAGTAGTAAAAACTAAAAAAGGCGAAATGCAATTCGGTGGAGTGATATACTCTGATTCAGCAGACAAAGCAACGCGTTTTATAGCCAACTGTAATCAAAAGAAAATACCATTAGTCTTCTTACAAGACGTTACTGGATTTATGGTAGGATCTAAATCAGAGCACGGAGGAATTATCAAAGATGGAGCAAAAATGGTTAATGCCGTTGCCAATTCAGTAGTTCCAAAATTCACCGTTGTAGTAGGAAACTCTTATGGAGCTGGAAACTATGCCATGTGTGGAAAAGCTTATGATCCAAGACTTATCTTTGCATGGCCAAGTGCAGAACTTGCCGTAATGGGAGGTGCACAAGCAGCTAAAGTTTTACTACAAATCGAAGCTTCTTCCCTAAAAGCCAAAGGAGAAGAACTTACTGCTGCACAAGAAGAAGAATTGTTCAATAAAATAAAAGCTAAATACGACAATCAAGTATCTCCCTATTATGCAGCTGCAAGATTGTGGACAGATGCTATTATCGATCCTTTAGATACCAGAACATGGATATCTATGGGAATTGAAGCAGCTAATCACGCACCAATTGAAAAACCCTTTAACCTTGGCGTGATTCAAGTATAATTACAAAACAAACAAAAAAGCCTTTAAGATGTCTTAAAGGCTTTTTTGTTTTGTATTTTAGTTTGCTTGTTTCAATTAGTTTACTACTGGGAGTATCAATCTTTACTCTTGGTGATATTTTACTTGACTAGTATCCACAACTGTGTTGTATTGTGATTTAAACACAATTAAATTATTTCTCTATAAAACACCTTAATTCACATAAAGGATATACAACAAAGAAGTAACAGAGATAAATATCCAAAGCCCTACTCCTTCTAACAGGGGTTTAACTCCGACAGATTTAACCGTGCGGTAAGATAAAGAAGTACCTATTAAAAATAAAGTTAAGGTTAAAGCTTTTTTGGAAATTTCAACAATATAAGGACCTATAGTCTGTACAAAGGGAATATATGAATTAGCAAGCATGGCTAAAACGAATAAACCGATAAAATAAGGCAACTTAACCTTACCCCCCTTATTGTTAAACAAAACTGTTGACAAGAACGCTACGGGAATAACCCATAAAGCACGCGCTAATTTTACAGTCGTAGCCACTTCTAAAGCCTGGTCACCATACTTTGCAGCCGCGCCTACTACCGAACTAGTATCGTGAATGGCAATAGCTGACCAAAGTCCAAAGTCAACTTGACTAAGTCCTAATGCATGACCTATCGGAGGAAATATAATCAAGGCCAAAGAATTTAAAATAAAGACAATCCCCAAAGCCACAGATATTTGTTTCTCATCAGCCTTTATCACAGGAGAGACTGCAGCGATCGCACTACCTCCACAGATAGCCGTACCCGATGAAATAAGGTAAGAAATCTTCTTATCTATTTTAAGGGCTTTACCAAGGATAAAACCTAAAACAAGGGTTAGAAATATAGAGAAGATCGTCAAGATAAACCCATCTTTACCCGCAGAAATAGCACTGTAAACATTCATACCAAATCCCAGACCAACAACCGCTACTTTTAATAAAAGTCCAGTTGCTTTCTTTGTTTGGCTATTATACGGATTTTCGAATATCTGCGCGTAGATAATTCCCAATACCAAAGCAGTTGCTGAGGATATAAAAGGGAAAAAACTCAAAAGAGCTAAACCGATTAAAACAATCTTTGCAAGATTAGTTCCACTATTGTTGTTTGTTGACATTATTATCTGATTTTACTTTGCAAATTTCCTACAGTAAACTCAAATAAGTAAATACATAATTGTTATACTCTATAACTTTAAGTTATACGATTGTGCAAAACGAATAAATAATTCAACCAAAGCACTCTCCTGCCCTTGACGTTGAATAACACTAAAATAGCGGTGAATATCCAATCCATTAATATCTACCACGATCAACTCGTTGTATTTAAGCTCTTTTAAAATGGCGTGAATAGACAAAAAAGCAAAGCTATTAGAGTGCATTAAATACATCTTAATACTCTCTGTGCTTGAAAAACTCATATCGCTTTTTAAATCATGGACAGAAATTCCAACCTTATTAAGGTTACTCTCAATCACATCAAGAGTTCCAGAACCACTCTCGCGAAGTAAAAAAGTAAAATTCTTCAAATCACTTGGCGATACAACACCACTTTTAACAAAGGGATTATTTGCTTTACACACCAGTACGATCTCATCTTTGATAAAGTCAATATACTTAATCTGCGGATTCTTACTGTTGCCTTCAACCATTCCCACATCGATTTGCTTATTCAACAAAGCGTTTTCGATAGCAAAAGTATTGTCCGATACAACGTCTATGTGTATATCACCCACTTTCTCTCTAAAGGCAGCTAACATTGGCGGCAAAACGTACTGAGAGATAGTAGTACTGGCTCCCAGGCGAAGACTTCCATCCATCTTGGCATTTAAAGCGTGCATATCAAACTCTAAATTTCGATAAGTAGAGAAAATATCTTCGGCATAGCCACACAGCAATTCACCTGATTCAGTAAGCGCTATCTTCATGCCATTTCTCACAAATAACTTTGTCTTATAATACGACTCTATCTCTTGTATATGCTTTGTTACAGCTGGTTGCGAAATCAACAATACCTTAGCAGCCTTGGTAAAGCTGTTTTTCTTTGCTACCGTATAAAAAACCTTTAAGCGAAAATCAAACATAGTACTCTAAGTATAAGTGAAAATAGTTTAAACCAACAAATTAGACAATTAATCCCACGAATTATATAACATAATCTACTAAGGTAGCTCTAACTTTGTAATACAAAAATAAACTAACAACTTAAGTTATGACAACAAAATATAAAATAAAAGGTATAGGATGTCAAGGGTGCATCGATTCAATAGAAAAACTAGTAGCTGATCACCCAGAATTGGAAGCAAAAGTAACTTTATCTGACCATTCCATAGAAGTTAAAAAAGACAGTATAGATAAGGTTGCTTTAAATGAAATAATCTCCAAAACGGGGCATTATTCATTAGAGTAGACAAAAGGAATGTCGAAATAAAAAGAGCTGTTCATTGGACAGCTCTTTTTGTTATCTTGTCTTTAACCAACCCGTAATGCTATATCGCGTATGGTTAACCATCTTCACCTCGTGTTCTAACGCTTTGCTATCAAAGATAACCAATCGCCCAGGCAATGCATGGATAATCTCCTGTTTCTCATTTGCATCTTCATCTTGAAGATAAATAGCAAGCTCACCACCCCAACTCGGATTCCAATGTTCATCGTTTAAGTATAACACCATCGATAAGGTGCGTCTGGTATCACTGTGAAAAATATCCAAGTGTCGCTTGTAAAATGTACCAGGAGGATAACACGCATAGTGAAACTCTCCCCCTTGTAAACCTAAATAACAAGTGCGATTAACATATAAGATAAAGTCATTTACTTTATCAAAATACATTTTCTCTACTTCATCAGGCTCTGTCTGATCTAACCACAAAATAGAATCACCTCGTATTTCTTCAACGATTTGTTCATTTTCGTTATTCCCAATAGCTGCTTTTTTGAAACTGCTTAATTCTCGTTTAAGTTTCAAGTTTGCTCGGAACAGTTCTATTTCCTGTGCAGTAAAAAAAGCGTCTACTACAGAGTATTTACGATTCATCAAATCGTCTATTATTAACTCATAAAATGGATTAACCTCAAAATCACTCATATATTACTGAATAAAACTTACGCAAATATAATTTACAGAACAAAAAAAACAATACACTATATTAC
>NZ_WSPP01000061.1:0-8013 GCF_009767705.1 Myroides sp. LoEW2-1
ATTTCAGCCTATTGCTAAAATGTCGTTTTCTTTATCTCAGATTATTAAATTCTTATTTTTTGACCCAATTATTACGGAATTTACAATCGCGAAATTCACCTTGGATATTGATATAAGCATCATTTAGCTTCTTAGATATCCATTTTTGAAGTTCTTCTCCTTGTTTTTTATTCAATGCAAGGTTTCTAATCTTCGTATAATCTTCCGCAAAATCCATTTTATGTGATGGATACTTTTTATTTATCGTAACAATGCGGTAAGTTTTTTCTTGTTTGTGAAAATCGTACTTAATCGCTGGTTGAGATACTTCTCCTTCTCCAAGATTAGCAACTAACTGATACAATTCTCTATCATCCATATTATTTAACTCGAAACGCGGATCCATTGTCATCTGATCTCTCATAATACCGCCGTTTTGTTTGGTATCTTTATTATCTGAAGATGCTGCTGCTGCATCGGCAAAACTAATTTCTTTATTGACGATTTTCTCGCGAATCCCCTCGATTTTTTTCTTTGCTTCTTCTAAAGCCTCATCTGTAGGTTTTGGTACCAAGAGAATATGTCTCAAATCTAAATTCTGACCTCTAATTTTCTCTAAATAAATGATATGATATCCGAACTCAGTTTCAAATGGTTGTGAAATTTCACCTTCTGCTAAACTAAAAGCAACTTCTTTAAACTCTTTTACAAATGGCGACTTCTTTGTTATAGAATAAAATCCTCCATTTGTTGCGGACCCCTTATCGTCTGTAAATAATACAGCCTTACTAAAAAAGCTCGCCCCGTTCTCTAAAACATCTCTGCGCATTTCATTTAAACGGTCAATTACTTTTTGTTTTTGCTCTTTTGAAACCTCTGGTCTGACAACAATTTCTGCAATCTCCACTTCATCTCCAATCATTGGCAATTCATCCTCAGGAATAGATTTGTAGAACTGACGCACTTCTTCTGGAGTGATAGTTACTTTCTCTACAATGTGCTTTTGCATATTCTGAGTTAATTTATTCTGCTTTACAATCTCAAAAAAGTACTCGCGAAATTCTTCTTCATTCTTTTTGTTGTAAAACTTCAAGATGCGATCCATCGATCCTACTTGCTCTACCATCCCATTAATCTGTTCAGACATAAAAGTAGTTACCTCTGCATCTGGAACATCTAAACTATCTTGCAACGCTTGGTGAGCATATAACTTATCCTCTAATAATTTTTCAAATAATTCACAGCGAGATAAACTTCCCACAGGGATATTCTGTGCTTTTAACTCCAATAATGTTTTGTCAATTTCAGAATCTAAAATCACATATTTACCAACTACTCCTACTACTCCATCAATCTTTCTCTTTTGAGTATTGGCTGATTGACCTTGGGAAATACCAACAAAAGACAATGACATAGCTAAAGCCAATAATGTCTTCTTATTAAAAAATCTCATACCTCTTATTATTTTTTGCATCTTTTATAATATCTTCTTGTATCTGTTTCATTAATTCTACTTTGCGGTCATTAATAATTAATGATCTCAATGATTTTTTTATAAACTCGAAAGGAATGATTCCCCCTTTGGGGATTACAGACTTCACACGTACAAAATATGTACTTGATTCAGCGCTATATTCAAAACTGTAATTCGAACGTAAAAAATCCCTCCTATTTTCTAATGTAATAAACGGCAATCTTTCGTAAATATTACCTACTTCAATCCACACATCGTCATTTAGAAAATAAGACTTCATCTGCAAAGATAAATTTTCTAATGAATTAATCTCACTTGACTTTGTAGAATTAAACTTTCTCTTAATAGTTGCAAAGTTTGTATTGTCATTTAATACATTCACGTAGGCCAACTGAACCAACATATCATCTACTAAAAAATTACTCTTATACGATTCGTAATACTCCTTTAACTGATTATCTGATATAATGGTGTCTATCTTATTCTGCACTAATAGCTCCAAATAGGCCTTTATAGATAAATCAGATTTAAAGTTCTCTACCAACTGATCGATTTCCACGACTTTATCTTCTGGTAAATTTAACTGTGCTGCTTCGATTAACAGTTGCTTTGTAGCCCATTTATCAATAAAACGATGTACAAAAGCAAGACTATCTTTGCCAGTTACCTTTACGGGAACAATATCTTCTAATTTATCTTTTGCCAAATAAGTATTGTTTACTCGAGCAGCCATATTATTCTTTGTTTCTGCATCCTTGCCATCACATGAATAAGCAACTAATGCTGAAAGAGATAAAAAGCACAACTGCAGGCATTTCTTTTTAAATTTAGTCATTTCCAAATACAATAGTTTTATTGTTTTAAAATTCAATCTTACAAAAATAACGAAATACTTTACTTATATATACTTTAGAGGCTTGAGTATTTAAAAATAAACCAAATTCTCTTTCTAAACCTTTTTTACACTTTCATCACTACGCGAAATAGTGCAACGAAAGAAACGCAATTAACTTGAAAAACTAAATTATACAATACAAATTTAATCAGGTGGACAAAAGAAGAACTTCATTCTCTAACGCTCTGCTGACCCTATGTGAAAAAATTTGGTAAACGCAATACAAGATTAATTAACAGCTATCAAACCTAATCAACCAGAATCAAAAAGAAGATTGCTGAGTTGTTGACCAAAAACCCAAAAAACAACATAAAGTATCTAATTAGAATTTCTTTTTGTCCCTTGAACCAATGACTACACCAAGTCGCAGCTTTTTTACTGAGTATATTTCTACTTAGGGGATTATTTAAAAACACAAACTTGTTTGTTATTGGGGTATCAGTCAATTGACATACTGACTTGTACTTGATCATTGCCCCTCTTTAAAGCTACAATATAGGTTTATTAAGAATATAAAATGAGGGAGCCTTTCTTGGGGTTTCTTGCGCTTTTCTTCGAGTATTCTTGCACTTTTACTGGGAACAAGGGGTGTTTTCCCAAGCAAACTGCAAGCATCCCCCTAGAAAACCCCAAGAAAGTACCATCTGTATTACAATGGATTTGCTTTTAACGGGAAACAATCACTGATCAACTTATTAAAAGACACTCCAATATTCCTTTGTCTTATCTCTGCTTTTAGCCCTGTGGAATAAAAACTATCAAATTATTTAAAATATAACTACTTTTGTAGCCTAAAAATTTTTAATAATGAGTTTTTTAAAAGAGATTGAACGCAGAAGAACCTTTGGTGTTATTGCTCACCCAGATGCTGGTAAGACTACTTTAACAGAAAAATTACTATTATTTGGTGGAGCAATCCAAGAAGCTGGTGCTGTAAAAAACAATAAAATAAAAAAAGGAGCTACTTCTGACTTTATGGAGATTGAACGTCAAAGAGGTATTTCTGTTGCAACATCTGTTCTTGCATTTAATTATAAAGATAAAAAAATCAACATTCTTGATACTCCTGGTCACAAGGATTTCGCTGAAGATACATTCCGTACACTAACGGCAGTGGACAGTGTGATTGTCGTAATTGACGTGGCAAAAGGGGTTGAGGAACAAACTGAAAAATTAGTGGAAGTTTGTCGCATGAGAAACATTCCTATGATTGTTTTCATCAACAAACTTGACCGTGAAGGTCGCGATGCTTTTGACTTAATGGATGAAGTAGAGCAAAAGCTTCAATTGAAAGTTACACCTTTAAGTTACCCAATCGGTATGGGGTATGACTTTAAAGGAATATACAATATTTGGGAGAAGAATATCAACTTATTCAGTGATGACAGCCGCAAAAACATAGAAGATGTCATTAAGGTTTCAGACTTAGCTTCTGGAGAACTTGACAAATTAGTAGGGCAAACTGCAGCAGGAAAACTGAGAGAAGAACTTGAAATCATTGAAGGTATTTATCCGGAATTCGACAGAGAACAATATGTAAAAGGAGAACTACAACCTGTATTCTTTGGTTCTGCATTAAACAATTTTGGTGTACGCGAACTATTAGACTGTTTTATTCAAATCGCTCCTTCTCCAAGAGCCAAAGAATCTGACACAAGACTAGTAGATCCTAAAGAGGATGCTTTCTCTGGTTTTGTATTTAAGATTCACGCTAATATGGACCCTAAACACAGAGACCGTTTAGCTTTTATTAAAATCGTATCTGGTACTTTTGAAAGAAACACTCCTTATCTACATGTAAGACAAGGTAAAAAGATGAAGTTTGCCAGTCCGAATGCTTTCTTTGCAGAGAAAAAAGAAATTGTAGATATCTCTTATGCTGGTGATATTGTAGGACTTCACGATACTGGTAACTTCAAGATCGGAGACACATTAACTGAAGGAGAAATCATGCAATTTAAAGGTATTCCAAGTTTCTCTCCTGAACACTTTAGATACATTAACAATGCTGACCCGATGAAATCTAAGCAATTAGAAAAAGGGATTGATCAGTTAATGGACGAAGGAGTAGCACAGTTATTCACCCTTGAAATGAATGGTCGTAAGGTAATTGGTACTGTTGGAGCACTTCAGTACGAAGTAATACAATACCGTTTAGAGCATGAATATGGAGCTAAATGTACGTATGAAAACTTCCCTGCTTATAAAGCATGTTGGGTACAGCCAGATGATCCTAAAAATGATGAGTTTAAAGAATTTAAACGTGTAAAACAAAAGTTCCTTGCCTTTGACAAATCTGGACAATTGGTGTTTTTAGCTGATAGTGAATTCTCTATTCAAATGACACAAAGCAAATACCCTTCAGTAAAACTGAGATTTACATCTGAAGATATTATATAATAAAAAACCTCTCAATAAATTGAGAGGTTTTTTTATATTGTAAACAAACGAGATTAGAATCTCTTCATTTGTTCTTTCATCATTTTTACTTGTTCTTTTAGCATTCCTTGTTTGTCAAGTTTTTGCGCTTCACTTAAAAGCTTAGTCGCCTCAATTTTTCTGCGCTTAGTCATAGCAATTCCAGCTAATTGTAACTTAGCCATGGCCAAATCTTGATCCATATTCAATCCCAATTCGATTGCTTTCTTCATGTATTTTTCAGAAGCGTTCAAGTTAGTTTGAGATGTCATAATTCCCATTAGGTAATTATAGTATCCATTCTGCTTGCGCACTAAAGCTGTTTCAGGGTTTTTAATCTTATCCAACCATTTTTGAGCACCTTCAAAATCTTGTTTTCTCAGCTTTAAAAAAGCCAAAAGAATATACTCGTTTTTGAAGTACAATAGGATTACTAACCCCATTAAAAACAATAGAAAAATCCCATTCCCTATATTCCCTTCTACGAATTGCCAAATTGCTGTTGCAAAAAGTGCAGCTGCAATACCTAATTTAATATACCTGTGAAACATTTATATATTTTGTGTTTATAATCAAAGAACGCAAATTTACAAAATTCCCCCTACTTAAAAAACAAATCACTTTTATTTCTAAGCTCAACTTGTTATTTAAATCTTTATGTTCCTTATAACTTCAATCAAACATAACATAGATACACTTGAATTAACTCTACAATGAATCTATTATAACTTAACATTGACAACATAAAAACAATCAGAAACCTGTATTAACTTTAAATGTAAGTCACTCAAAGATTAAAAGATTATAATCCTCTCCCAGCTAAACGCACCTTTGATCCTATCCTTTGATACAATAGCTATATAGTTACTTAATGATAGCTTGCCAATCCATCTGTTCAAAAATAAAAAGTGCTAATTGCAAAATGATACAAGCTTACTTTAGTCCAATGATATACTGAGCATCTATCTCACGAAAATCCCTTACGATATAATCAGCTCCCGTATAATCTTGTTGTTTCGAATTTTCACTTTTATATCCGATAACGCGAATACCAGCAGCATTTGCTGCTTTTATACCATTTGTACTATCCTCTATAATAAGACAATCTTGCTTATCACTGTTTTTGGCTAATGAAGCTGCAGTCAAAAAAATAGTGGGATCTGGCTTTGATTTAGGAAAGTCTTCTCCACTAACTATATGGGTAAAAAAAGGATATAATCCAAAACGAGTAAAGACTCTATCAATGGTACTTTTAGATGCTGAAGAACCTACAATTAACTCAACTCCTGCTTGATATAGACCTTCAATCAAAGGGCGAACTCCAGCAATCAAATCTAAATCTGCTTTCGTGTCGAAAGAATCATTAAACAAATTTCGCTTGCGCAAGACTAAATCCTTAACCTCACCTTGAACACCATACAATTCTTTAATGCGCTCATAGGTATTTTTAGTAGAATGTCCCGTAAAAGAGTTGTAAACATGTTCACTCACTTCTATCCCCAATTCATCAAAATGTCTGTGATAAGCGTATCTGTGTACAGGTTCTGTATCCACAATAACACCATCCATATCAAAAATCACTGTCTTTACCATGTTTTTTTTAGCAAAAATAAGAATACTATTAGTATAATCTCAGAGAGTTTACCTAATTTTACTTTTAGCGCAATCTTAAATTAGAATCACCTTGGATCTTGACGAACAAACTTTAATAGAGCGGTTAAAAAATCCTTCTACAAAAAACGAAGCTTTTCGCGAGGTGGTTCATTTGTACAAGGAAAGATTGTATCATCAGATACGCTCACTTGTATTCAACCATGATGACACTGATGATATACTTCAAGAGACTTTCATCAAAATTTTCAATAATATAGATTCCTTCAAACAAGATAGCAAGTTATTCTCTTGGTTGTACAGAATAGCTACAAATCAGGCATTAGACTTTCTCAAGTCTAAAAGTAGAATGCAACGCGTCTCTACTGAAGAACTCAATGACCTCATCATAGACCAGTTATACGCAGATGAATTATTCAATGGAGATGAAGCTGAGATTCTCTTGCAGAAAGCTATTAACACACTGCCTGAAAAACAACAATTAGTATTTAAAATGAGGTATTATCAAGAGATTGACTATGACTCTCTATCTGAAATATTACAGACAAGTGTCGGTGCACTAAAGGCGTCATACCACATCGCATCGAAGAAAATAGAAGAATATTTAAAAGACAATTAAACCCAAGACGCTTTTTTTCGTCTAATATGGAAAGGTTAAAAACATGGAAAGAAAAACTTCTTTTAATAATAAAAAGCTTTTTAAAACGCCAGATAACTACTTCGAATCTTTTGAAGGTAGATTGATGCAAAATATTGAACAAAAAAACAATAGCGTTTCTAAACCCCAAAAGAGAATCAAACGCTATTATTACAGTTCAATAGCAGCCACTATTGCTTTAGTCATAGGTTTGACATTTTTCTATACTTCTGAAAAACAAGAAACACTCAAAGACGAAGCAATAAGCAACTACATTGAATACAACACAACACTCACCCTATCAAGTGACTTCATCAATTCATTTGATGAACAAGACATCCAAGAATTAGAGCAATCCATTGAACTCAATCAAAAAGAGATTAATGATTACGTCTTGACAAACATTGATATTGAGTATTATTTAAATGATTAATTTATGAAAAAACACATAACCCTATTCTTTCTATTTATCTGCATGCTTTCAATCAAAGCACAAGATCACGGAGAACAAATTCGCTCATTAAAAATAGCTCACCTAACTTCAGTTTTAAATTTAAGCACAACTGAAGCTGAAAAATTTTGGCCTTTGTACAATACTTATGACCATAAAATGTCAGAATTGAGACACAATGAAATAGTCAAATTCTTAAAACACAATGAAATTTCAGAGATTGAAACCATGAGTGAGAAAGAAGCTTCAAAAAAGATACAGGAACTCATTGATTTTGAAGAGGCTTACTTTAGTACGCGAAAAGACTTCTTAACGGAAGCAAAAAAAATATTGTCAAATAAAAAAATCTTATTACTTAAAAAAGCCGAAGATGATTTCAACCGAAAATTACTTCGTAAATACAAGGAAAAGAAATAATATTTAATAACGATAAAATAACATTAGTCATGTTCTAATAGCTCACAAAAGATGTATATTTGTGGGCTATTTTATTTATATATTAATGAGACTACATAGAAACCTTGTATTTACAGTTATTGACTCACTAC
>NZ_WSPP01000062.1:0-423 GCF_009767705.1 Myroides sp. LoEW2-1
TCCCACACGTAGTGGTAGCGCTGCACTACCTGTATTAGAAAACTTCAAAGGATATCTGCAAACCGATGGTTATAGCGGATACAAAGCCTATGGAGCTAAGTCTGGTGTAGTTCATCTGGGCTGTTGGGCACACGCTCGTCGTGAGTTTGAAAGAGCTCTTGACAATGATAAGACAAAAGCACAGCATGTACTTGTAGAAATACAAAAACTATATGCTGTAGAAAGAAAAGCAAAAGAACAAAACTTAACCCCAGAGCAAATTAAAGAACTTCGATTAGAACAAAGCTTACCAATCATCAATGAACTGGGTAAATATATGTTTGTTCAAATGAAACTCGTACTTCCTAAAAGTCAAATAGGTAAAGCTTTTGCTTACTCACAAACTAGATGGGATAATCTTAGTGCGTACTTATATGATGGAAA
>NZ_WSPP01000006.1:0-2064 GCF_009767705.1 Myroides sp. LoEW2-1
CTTTAAAAGTATTTTAGGATAGACCGAAAAACCGAAAGACTGTAAAAAGGTATTAGTATCTTCTCCTCCTTTTATTTGAATAACCGACGTTTCAATATTGTTATTATCTAAATAATCAAAGGCACGTTGAATCACACCCTTCGGAGGTAATTTTGATTTTTTATAAATTACATTATAACCCGTACTTTTATTAGGGTAGCCATTGTTGATAATATCTTCTATAGCCCAATTAATAGCATTTTTCCAATGCTCTTTTTCAATATCTGTTAATCTCTTATATTGTGCGTTCATTATCTATTATTCTTAGAATTGCCCGTATGATCTACGACATTTTTATTCATGTTTGTTGTAAAAGTATAAAATGTTAAAACAAAAACTAATTAACCTCAAACAAAAAACTACAAATTGATTTTTTCATATAATATATTCATCTTTCTTTAATCAACTCAGGATTATTCTTTACGAAACTTGTAACTGTTAATCTATGTACTCCTAATATTCGCCCTATAGCACTGTAGGAAACATTTTTGTCTAATAATTCTTTTATCTTTTTTTCTTGACCTGTTAATTTAGTTTTAGCTGATTTGCTTCCTATCGGGCGACCCAAAATAACACCTTCAGCCTTTTTACGTGCTAAAGCTTCTTTTGTGCGTTGTGAGATTAAATTTCTTTCAATTTCGGCAGATAGACCAAATGCAAAGGCTAAAACTTTTGAGTTAATATCACTTCCTAAACGGTAATTATCTTTAATTGTCCAAACTTGTATATCACGATTCATACATTCATTCAAAACACCCATAATCATTAATAGGTTACGTCCAAGACGTGACAACTCTGAGCAAATTAGAATATCATCTTTTTTCATTTTTTTGAGAAGCTTTCCTAGCTTTCGGTCATCGACTTGTTTTGAGCCTGAAATAGTTTCCTCTATCCAACGACTAACTATAATGTCTTGCTTTTCACAAAAATGGTTGATTTCAAATCGTTGATTTTCTACTGTTTGTTTATCAGTACTTACTCTAATATATCCGTATATCATGTTGTATAAATTTTTTATACAAAAATGGTTTAAATTAAATACTTATTGTACAAAATAAATATAGACATTTAATATAACAGTAAAATGAGCATTTATTTTGAACAATATGCTCACGAAACTGACTTTAAAACAAGCGAAAGTTGGGTTGTACTTTCTCCTATTGAAAAACAAATTAAAAAGAAAATAGAAGCTGTTGGCACACCTCTTAAAGAATGGGATATAAATATCAATTATGGAATAAAAACAGGGTTCAACGAAGCATTTATTATCACAGGAGAGAAACGAAAAGAATTAATTGAAGAAGACCCAAAAAGTGCTGAAATTATACGACCTATTTTACGCGGCAGAGATATAAAAAAATATAGTAATGAGTTCGCAGATTTATGGTTAATATTTGTACCATGGCATTTTCCGTTACATAATGATAAAAGTATTAAAGGCGCTTCTGAAGTAGCTGAGGATGAATTTAAGAGACAATATCCAGCTATTTATAATCATCTATCAAATTTTAAACAAGATTTGTCAAATAGGAATAAGGCTGAAACAGGTATTAGATATGAATGGTATGCACTACAGAGATGGGGAGCTAATTATTGGGAGGATTTTTATAGTCAAAAAATAGTATGGAAGAGAGTAGGATCCATACTTAGATTCTCATTTGATGATAAAGGTGCTTTTGCTTTAGATAGTACTTGTTTTGCTACTGGAGGTATATATATTAAGTACTTGGTTATGATACTAAATTCAAAATTTGGAAAATATCTTATGAAAGATTCTCCAAAAACAGGGACTGGGGATTTATTAATTAGTGTACAAGCTATTGAACCCTTGCAAATACCAATTCCTAACAAAAGTGATTTAGAGAAAATTGAGAAAATATTTGAAAACATTCTATCTGCTGATCAAGAAAAAACAATTGTCAGTTATGAATTAGAAGCAAATTTTTTAATTTACAAAATATTAAACTTTACGCAAGAAGAAATCGATTTTATTGAAGCTCAATAAAATCGATTTCTTCTTGATTG